>NZ_JAMYRR010000017.1:0-135793 GCF_040321535.1 Mesorhizobium sp. M0340
AGCTCCAAGCGCGAAGCGCAACTAGCCAGATGCGCGTAGCGCCTCCGGCAGCTGCAGGATCCGGGCGCGGGGGGCGGCCGGCCCGCCCGCCGGCCGGCGCGGGCCCCCCCCCCCCCCCCCCCCCCCCGAGGCGATCTATTCAGCGGCCTTGTGCGGTACGCTGTCTTCAACCCGCACATCGTCGTCTGAGAGGAATTCGGGAAGCTCGTCCCCATAGCCGTCGGCGCCGGCGCTGCTATCAGCGCCAGCACTGCCGTCGAGGTCGAGCAGGCGCAGCGGCTCGGGCAGCCAGCCACTACCGGTCAGCAAGCGTTCGGCTTCCTTCGCCATATCTTCCTTTTTCAGGTGCTCGATCAGCTGCGCGGCCTGTTCGCCCTTCGCCTCTCGCACTGCCTCGAGGATGCGAGACTTGGTGATGCGGCCGAGATAGTTTTCGACTGTCGGTGTCCAGCCGGCGTCAACCATATCGAGACCGACCGCGCGTGCCAGTCGATCAGCTTGCGCGATCCGCTGCCGAACGCCGTGTGCCGAGATAGCGCCGCCATAGCGGTCGCCTTTCTCGTGGAGCGCGTTCAGGCCGTAGCTGACGCAATGGGCGAGCAACGCCTCGCGGCTGGTCTCATCAAGTGAGGCGATCCAGTCCCAAAGTGCATTGTCCTCGGTCGGCAGGTCCGATTTCCAGGCCTCATGGCGTTCAGCCACCGATTTCGCCGAGGGGCTGTCCTTCAGGTCACCTGGCTGCATAGGGAAGAAGACGTGGCGGATCGAGGCCTCAAGGCACCCCGTCGTGGTGCGGTGCTGGAACGTGTCAGTGACCAGCTTGTGCAAGAGCGCTGTCATGGCGACGTGAGGGTTGCCGGCAACGGCATCGCGCAACGCCAGCGTCCGGTGTGCGGTCAACTCTGTCACCAGTCGGTCCGGCAGGGGCTTGACCGCATCGCCCTCGTCTTGCTCGGACTCGACTGCCTGCCCGCCAATGGTGACAACGGCACGGTGCACCGACGAGCCGTCGGCAGCCCCGGATCCGCCGTCCCTTTTTGATTCGTTCGCGCCGTCAAATGACATCGGCGGCACGTCCTCAGGCCGGAGAAACCCGCGGTCGACCGAGAGCAAGCCATCGGCGTCGATGCTGACGAACGCGCCGGCGATGGCGATGTCGGCCGGATCGAACTGCTTTGGGCGCTTGTCGAAATTGGCGAGCGCGGTCTCGATTTCACCGAGTCGCTGATCGACGTCATCGGGCAGCTCGTCAGCACCCTCATATTCGGTTTCAAGCTTGGCATGCTCGGCGTTGAGGGCATCGATGGTAGCCTGCTCCTCGGACGAGAGATCGAGCGGGTTACTCTGCAGCTGATACAGCCCACGCGTTGCGTCGTAGGGGAAGCTGACAGCGACCTCGACCCACTTCCAACCCTCGGCTGCAACTTCCTGGGCAGCCGCCTTGAGCTTCTCGGTAACCAGGCGGTCCAGCAGCGCTGCATCCTGCAGCCAGCCGCCGTCATCCGACTGGAACAGGTCGTGCATCACGATACCACCCGCGGCCTCATAGGCGTCGGTCCCCACGAAGACGGCGCGCTTGTCGGAGGCACGCACCGTCGTTTCGGTCAGCATGCGCCGGATTTGATAGGGCTCTTTCGACCAGGCATCCCTGATCGCCTCCCAGACCTGCTCCTGGCGGGCGCGGTCTTCGGAGACCGTGAAAGCCATGAGTTGCTCCAGTGTCATGCCGTCATCGGCATACACATCGAGCAGCACTGGCGAGACAGAAGCCAGCCTAAGCCGTTGCTTAACGACGTTGACCGGCACGAAGAAGGCTGCGGCAATCTCCTCCTCGCTCATGCCTTTTTGGCGCATGTCCTGGAAGGCGCGAAACTGATCGAGCGGGTGCAGCGGCGCTCGCTCAATGTTCTCGGCGAGCGACACCTCCTCGGCAACGATCGCACTGTGACGAGCGCGCACGACACAGGGCACGAGGGCGGTCTTGGCGAGGCGCTTTTGCTTCACCAGCAGCTCAAGCGCGCGGAAGCGCCGGCCTCCGGCAGGTACCTCAAACATGCCAGTCTCGTTACCGTCGCTGTCGACGACGGGTAAAACGCTGAGGCTCTGGATCAAGCCGCGTCGGGCGATCGAGGCCGCCAGATCCTCGATCGAGATGCCGACCTTGACGCGCCGGACATTGGACTGGGAGAGCACCAGCTTGTTGAAGGGAATGTCGCGCGAGGACGACAGGGTGATCTTCTGAACGGCAGTAGCCATCGGATGTACTCCGCGACGGGCGGCCGAGAGCCTCCCTCTCGACCTCCAAACCCGTCATGAGAATTCCGTCACTCCTCTCCCTCTGATGTGCTCGGCAGCCACGCGACATTTGTCGCGGAGCAGGAGGTCGGCCCTGGCGCTCGGCAACGACTTCGCCGCAGCGGGTCCGGGATCGAGGCAGACTTCGATCACGAACGCATCCGCGGCAAGACGCCGAACTGAAAGCGGGCGGCCATTACGCTGCCTCCCGCCGATCGTCGTCAGCGGCGACTTTGTCGGGCAAGAACCCCAAGAGATAATCCGCAGCCCTGCTCGCCAGAGAGGCCGCGCGAACGATCGCACGGTTATCCTCGCGCAGCACCTCCAGCCACGAGCCGATATAGTCGGCGTGACGCACGGTCGGCGTGATGCCCAGCGAGGCGCAGCAGAAAGCTGCACTTATCTCGGCAACCAGCTCTTCGAAGGCATACTTCTTGGTGCCGAAGGAACCGGACAAATCCCGGTTGAGGCGTGAGGCATGACCGGTGGCGTGCCCGAGTTCATGCAGGGCGGTCCGGTGCCAGTTGATCGGCTCGAAGTAGGCTTGGGGTGGCGGGACCCGCACATAATCGTGGGCCGGAGCGTAGAAGGCGCGGCTGCCATCAACCCGGAAATCGATCCCCGTCTGCTTGATCAGTGTCTCGACCTTTGGCTCGATCAGGCCGGGCAGGGGCGGTTGCGTGGCCATCGCACCATCGTGGGGCAGCCCGTCGCATTGCGCGGCGTTGAACACCGTAAAGCGTTTGAGGAATGGAATCGATCGGGCTTGCTCGCCGGTTTCGTGGGCACGTTTTTTTTCGTCATCGGGCACGAACCGATCGGCGTAGACCACCGTCGTTCCATGCTCACCCTTGCGGACGCTGCCGCCAAGCGCGAGCGCCTGGCGGAAGGTCAGCCAGCTCTGTCCGGAAAAGCCCTGCTCGATAACCGAACCCCAGAGGATCAGGATATTGATTCCAGAGTATTGCCGTTCGGTGGCGGCGTTCTTCGGCATGGCGAGCGGCGCCTTCGCAGCCGCCGTTCCCCATGGCTGAACCCAGGGCAGGCGACCGTCCTCCAGCTCACCGATTATCTTGTTGGTGATGTCGTCATATAGGCTGGCCCGGGTCGGGGCAGCTTGGTGCCGATGCTTGGTCATTGCGAGTCTCCGCGCCGGGCGCTGGGAGCCTCTCTCCCAGCCTTCAACCCGTCAGTGCGCCAAGCGCGGTCCTCTAACTCTGATGGACTGGCAGGAAGACTTCGGTTGCCGACCAACTCCGAGGTGGGAGGCACCGTCCGAAACCGCAGCGTGAGGTGATCAGCAGAACCCCCTAACCCGGGCGCGCGGCAGTAGGCCCAGGAGACCCGGCAGTTAGCCCATAGAAACGAAGCAGCACGGATAGCTGAAGAGCCGTTTCACCGGCCACGGAAGTGGGGAGCTAGCCACAAGGCTCGTGGAGTGCGCGTCAGGGCAATCGTTCCGATTAGCAGGTCAAAGGAGCATCTTTGCCGCAGCCGCTGCCGTTGGAGCTTTTCGCAGCAGCATATTTAAAGAAAGATCGCGCGGCAGAGCATCTGAAATGGCGAGATAGAAACGTGCGCTCAATGAGACCCGCGATCGGTCTGTTTTCAGGCCAAACGATCGGGTCCTAGAGATTGGCTGAGGGCTCCGTTTGAAAGTTCCCGACCAATTCGACGAGACCACGCCTCTGCGCGTCGAGATTGCAGCACGAATTGCCTTTCCCGATGGCTCGTTGGGCGCTGCGGGCCTGCGCAAGGAACGTAACGCCGGTCGACTTGAAACGGAGCTAATCGCCGGAAAGGAGTACGTCACCTTGCTGGCGATCGCCAAAATGAGGGAACTATGCCGCGGACGTCGAAAGGGCCACGCATCGTCTGGCGGGACGAAAGCCGGAAGAAAGACGGAACGCTCCGAAACAAAGCTGGATGGTTTATCCGCGATCGAACAACGTTCATCAGCGCTGGCAGCAGCGAAAAAGGCCGTCCAGGACCTGAAGCTGAAAAGGCGCTCGCGGCCTACATCGCCAGCAAGTACCACCGAGCGCGCGGTGCCGAAGATGTCTTGATAGCCGATGTCGTCAGCGTTTACCTGAGAGAGGTTGCACCGAAGCATGCCGCGCCGGAAGAGACGGCGGCTCGGCTGGACAAGATCCTCGATTTCTTCGGTGAAAAGACGCTCGCCGCTATCAATGGCAAGCTTTGCCGCGACTACGTCGCGTTCTGTCCCACCGAAGCCGCTGCGCGCCGCCAACTCGAGGATCTTCGTGCGGCCATCAACTACTACCGCAGGGAAGGCCACACGACTGCCGCACCGACGATTGTCCTGCCTGACAAGGCCGGTGCGCGCGAGCGCTGGTTGACGCGCAGCGAGGCGGCCGCCCTCATCTGGGCCGCGTGGCGTATGAAGCAGAAATGGAAGGGCCGGGAGAGCGACCGGCGTACCGGACGACACCTCGCCCGCTTCATGCTTGTCGCGCTTTATACAGGAACGCGCTCTGCCGCAGTCTGCGGTGCCGCCATCCGTCCAACCAAAGGGCATGGTTATGTGGACCTCGACCGCGGCATCTTTTACCGCCGCGCCGCTAGCGCAAAGAAGACCAAAAAACGCCAGCCGCCTGTGCGCTTGCCCGACAGGCTTTTGGCGCATCTCCGCCGCTGGGCGTGCACAGATCTCGATATCAGGACCAAGGCGCGCGGCAAGAGCGCAAATACTGGTCGTAAGATATCGCAAGACTTTGTGGTGGAGTGGAATGGAAAGCCGGTGGGGTCGGTCAAGAAGAGCTTCAGGAGAGCTCGCGACGCAGCCGGCCTCGGTCCCGACGTCACTTCGCACACGCTTCGCCACACCGCTGCGACCTGGCTGATGCGGGCCGGCGCCGACATGTGGCAGGCGGCGGGCTTTCTCGGCATCACCGTGGATGTTCTGATCGATACTTATGGCCACCATCATCCCGACTTCCAGGCAGACGCCGCCGAGAAGATCGCGAAGAAGCACGTTGCGCCAAGGCGACGAAAACCTCCCTCGGGATAGGTGACGATGAAAACGTGAAGTCGGCGCGGTGGCACCACAGGTTCCCCACACAAAGCCCGAAAGGAAATGCAATCATTGCGGAGCGCGCGTGACGAAAGAGCCCAGAAACCTGCGGCTTTGCCTGGTAGCGCACATCGTTCGGGACGATGGGGTCGCAGATTCAAATCCTGCCACTCGCACCCCCCGCTCAAAAAAGGTTTTCTTCGGCACGATGGGTAAAGACCTGCGAGCACTCGCGTCCGGCACGCTCGACGAGATCGCCGGGAGCGGGCACAGCGCGATCGAGGGGACGGATCAAGTGCCCGGCTACGTAGCGGGCCTGCTCCATATGATGTCTTGCTGCCCGTCGCGTCGATAGGGACGCCGGGGAGCGCAGCTCAGTGATGCATCAGGCAGAGAACATCGCGATAAGCGCCGTCGCCGTGGGATCTGGCGTCCAGCGCCAGCTCCGCGTCTTTGGCAACATAGCCGACGAATTTTGGTCAGTTCCGCCAAAACTATGAAAAATGGTCCTATTCCATGAAAATTGATGCCACACGATTCTAACACATTGCTGAAGTCGACAAAGTAACAATTCCGCCACCGGCTGATATTTGCACCAGTGGCAAAGCGGACGACGCGCACACCCGTGGCATTGATGGCTTCGGCGAGAAATGATGGGTGATGTCGGCTTCGAAGCCCAATGTCTCTCCCGCCAGATGGAAGGTGCTTATCTGCCTGCGACCGTCCGCAAGCAGGCGGTAAATACGGACGCCGCCAAACTCGACCTGACAGAAGGCTCCGGCCTTTTCACCTTGGGCACAGATTTCCGAACCGGAGGGAAAGAAGCTGACCGGCTGTAGCGATGTCGGATCGAACGCCGCAGGCAGGCTCGACTGCAAAGAGTGTGACGGCAGCGAAATTCTGGAGGTCGATTGGGCGTGCATGGCTGTTTTCCCGGTTGGTCCGTGACACAGCAATCGCGCGAATCCGCAGACCGCGAAATTCGGTTATGTCCCTACGGGGAAATTACCTAGCGCAGAGGCGCTAGCGGTCTGGCCCAATGCTGCACAGGATCGTCAGGCCGTTGGGAGCAATGCAGAACGGTTTTCGGGGTACCATGCACGATCCGGGAGAGAAGAGGGCGCCGGATTGACACCATCCAAATACACCGACCGATCCTGTCGCTCAGGGAAATTGAGGCGCCGACCTCAACCAGGAATGCTGCAATCTTTTTGCCTCACAAACGCCCTGCCATCCACACTCCCCATCTGAGTCGGTCAGTGGTGCATCTTGGCCTGCTACCCCGACACGATCGAGACCGTGCTTTCCGGCGACCAACGCAGCACGACATCCTGACCTTCCGGCAGCCTGACGGCACCGGTGTTCAGCACAATCACCTTGAGCGTCTGGCCAGCACGCTCGACAAAGTAGGTGCTGCTATTTCCGGCGAAGATGCGCTTCGACACCTGGCCTCGCAGCACATTCGTATTGGCCGCATCCGTAGCCTCGGCATCATCAGTGAAGATGCGGATGCGTTCGGGCCGCACGGCGCAGCTTGCCTTGGCCCCAGCGGCAAGCTTGGCACCCGAGCCGACGGCAATCGCTGTGCCGTCCGGCAGCCGAATACCCTTGCTCGTGCTTTCGCCGCGAAGGATGTTGGCGTCGCCCAGGAAAGTGGCGGCAAACTCACTCTTCGGCCGATTGTAGATCTCCTCGGGCGGGCCTTCCTGCACCAGCTTGCCGTCTCGCAGAATGCCGACGCGGTCGCTCATCGTCAGCGCTTCTTCCTGGTCGTGGGTGACGAAGATTGTGGTAATGCCGATCTCGCGTTGGATGCGCTTGAGCTCGAGCTGCATTCCGACGCGCAGCGCTTTGTCGAGAGCGCCGAGCGGCTCGTCGAGCAGAAGTACACGCGGCTTGGTGATGATGGCGCGAGCGAGCGCCACCCGTTGGCGCTGGCCGCCGGAGAGCTGGTGTGGCCGGCGACCACCGAGCTTGCCGAGTTGCACGAGGTCGAGCGCCCCCTGCACCTCGGCAGCAATCACTGCCTTGGGCTCGCCGCGCACGGACAAGCCGAAGGCGACATTGTCGGCGACGCTCATATTGGGAAACAGCGCGTAGTTCTGGAACACCATGCCGATGCGCCGTTTTTCGACCGGCACCCGCTCGACGCTCTCGCCTCCGATCGCAATGCGGCCAGAGTCGGGAAAGTCGAAGCCGGCGATCTGGCGCAGCAGCGTGGTCTTGCCGCTGCCGGAGGGACCGAGCAGGGCGTAGAAGCCGCCGTCGGCAAAATCGATGGAGACATCGTCCAGCGCCTTGTGCGCGCCAAAACTGCGCGACACATTCGATACCTGCACGCCCGCCATTATTTCTCTCCGCCGAATTTGAAGAAACGCGCCGTGAGCAGCATCAATGCCATCGACACGACAATGATGATCGTCGAGACCGCATTGATCTCAGGTGTGAATCCCTTACGGATCGCGGCGTAGATTTCGACCGGCAGCGTCGTTTGGCCGGGCGTCGACAGAAAGTAGGATACGACGAACTGGTCGAAGGACACGGCGAAAGCGAACAGCCCTCCGGCAATGACACCCGGCATGATCCAGGGCAGCGTGACGCGGTTCGTCACCTGCCATTGATTGGCGCCGAGCGAGCGCGCCGCCTCTTCCAACTCGGGCGCGAAGGTCTGCAGCCGGGCCGATACGACGACGATGACATAGGGCAGTGCAAGCGCGACGTGGCCGAGCAGGATGGCGAACAGACCGCGCCCGATGCCGACGCCGAAGAAGAAGATCAGCATCGCCGTGCCGGTAATCAGCCACGGAATGGCGATTGGCGGAAACAGCAGCGCCTGCAAGAATTTTTTGCCGCGAAACTCATAGCGGTAGAGCGCCAGTGACGCCGCGGAGCCAAGCACCACGCAAATGATGGTGGTGATGACCGCGATCTCGAGGCTGTTCCAGGTGGCTGAGATGAGCTGGTCGTTCTGCCACAGCGAGGCATACCATTCCGTCGTCCATTCGAACGGCAGCTGATAGAAGGGCGAAACGTTGAAAGACATCAGCGCCATGATGATGATGGGCACATAGAGGAAGGCGAGCAATAGCCAGATGTAGAGGCGGCCGAGCCATTCGAGGACCCGTGTCGTCGCCATCACGTAGCCCTCCTCAGCACCGGCGAGGCAACCGCCAGGATGACCAGCACGACGGCCAGCAGGATAAAGGAGAGCGCAGCACCCAGCGGCCAATTGAACACGGCGACGAACTGGTCCTCGATGACAGTGCCGTAAAAGGTGCCGGTACGGCCGCCAAGTATGCGCGGCTCCATGAACGAGCCAACGACCGGGACGAAGATGAGGGCCGCGCCAGCCACCAGCCCCGGCATCGACAGCGGAATGATGACCCGCTTCAGCATCTGCAGCCGCGAGGCGCCGAGCGAGCGCCCGGCCTCGATCAGCGAGTCATCGATGGCCTGCAGGGTCAGGTAGCAGGTCAGCACCATGTAAGGCACGTAGGAGTGCACTAGCCCGATGATGACGGCCGGATAGGAATACATCAGGTCGATATTGATCTTGAACGGCAGAGCGGCGTTGAGCGCGGTATCGAGAATGCCCCCTTCGCGCAGCACCATCGCCCAGGAGAAGATGCGCACCAGCCCGTTCGACCAGAACGGCAGAATCACGAGCAGGAAAATCGCCTCGCGGCTACGACCTTTCAGCACCTTGGCCAGCACATAAGCGGCGGGATAACCGACGATGATGCACCACAGCGTCACTTCGAGGCCGAGGCGCAGCGAGGCGAGCAGAAGCGTCAGGTAGAGGCTCTGCGAGAAGAAGGCGGCATAGTTTTCGAGCGTGAACGCCCACGGCTTCCCCGACAACGGCAGCTCGGTCATCAGAGAGAAGAAGACCATGGCTGAGAGCGGCAGGAAGATCGCAACCGCCAGCCAGAGATAGGCAGGCGCCAGCAGCGGCAAGGCCGATCTCAGCCCGCTGCGCGACGCGGCTGCAACCTGTGCTGCCATGACATCCTCCCAGGGAAGGATCAGCCGACATATATGATCGGCTGATCCCGCTTTCTGCTGTTACTTCACGTTGACCTTGAGCTGCTGCCAGAGCGACAGATAGGCTTCGCGCTGGGCGTCTGTGATCGGCGCCTGGAACTGAATGCGCTTGGCAACTGCCGGGTCACCCATCACCTTGCGGTTGAACGCATCCTCGGGAAGTGCTTCCACGGCCTTGGTATTGGCAGATACCGGGGCTCCGACCTTGGTGACCCATTCGACATAGAACTTCGGGTCGACCATGTAGTTGATGAAGGCCTCGGCGCCGGCGACATTCTTGGAACCGACGGGAATGGAGAAGGCGTCGAGCCAGGCGACAGCGCCCTCCCGCGGGATCACGAGCGAGACTGGCAGCTTGAAATGGGTCTTGGCGCGGTCGGCCGAGCCGCTCCAATAGGTGCCGATGTCGATCTGGTTAGAGGCAACCATCTGGTTCCAGTCGTTCTCCGAGCTCCAGAACGTCTTGATCTGCGGCATGAGCGAGGTGAGTTTCGCCTTGACCGCCTCCATGTCCTTGACATCGTTGATGTTCTGGCCGGTGGCAATGGCGCCGAACTGCACCGCCTCGACGGCATCGTCACGGATGGTGACGCGGCCCTTGTGAGCGGGATCCCACATTTCAGCGATGCTCGTTGGCGGCTTGTCGAAGGACTTGTCGTTGATGGCGAGCGCCGTCAGTCCCCAGACCCACGGTACCCCATAGACCTTGCCGTTATGGACAAGCATCGGCGAACTCGCCTTGTCCTTGCTGATGTCGGCATAGTTCGGCAGCTTGGATGTGTCGATCGGCTGGATCAGCTTTTCCGCCATTGCCTGGTCGTTGAAGGCGGCGTTGATCATAACGACGTCGTAGAGGCCGGGATTGGTCCTGAGCTTGGTCAGCATTTCCTGTTCGGAATTGAAGAAGTCGTTGACGACCTTGTTGCCGGTCGCCTTCTCGAAGGCCTCGATGGCCCACGGCTCGTCGGCGCCGTAGCCCTTCCAGTTGAGTACGTGCACCTCGTCGGCGTTTGCGGCAAATGCAAGTGCGGAGGTGAGGACGGCGGTCGCCGTCAGCAGGGCAGTCAAGTCGGGCATGCGCATGTTCGTTCCTCTCTGTGTTTGCCCGCTTCCCGGGCTTTGTCAGGCTGTCGGGCGTTTGGCCTCTTGCTTCCGGCCATGGAGGCCGATCGGCGGACCGCCATGGCTCAGGAATGTCTGGATCTCGTGGTCGGTCGGCGCTGATGAACCACCGTGGCGGGTGACGGAAATGGCCGCCGCCGCATTGGCGTAGTGCGCTGCCGCAAAAGGCGGCATGCCGCGCGCCAGCGCACTGACGAAAGCGCCGATATGGGTGTCGCCGGCGCCATTGGTGTCGAGGGCGGCGACCTCGAAGCCGGCAATCGTTTGCGCCGAGCCGTCGGCCAGCCGCACATGGCAGCCTTTCGCGCCAGCACGAATGACGACGCCAACGGCCTTAGGGGAGTGGTCACTTAGCAGCCGTGACGCGAGTGTCTCGACGGCGCCCGGACCGGCAATCGCGGCCGCTTCCGTCGTGTTGCAGCTCAACCAGGTAGTACGGGCGAGTATCCGCGACAGGATAGGGTGGGGAATGTCGGTGATGACAGGTGTCGGGTCGAGGACAAGCGGTGTGTCGGCCGGAAGCGCCTCGATCCAGCCGGTGAGCGCGTCGCGGCTCTTGGGATAGCTCAGCGTATAGCCTGACGTGAACACCCAGTCGTCTGCAGCGACCACCACGGGCGCCAGCATGTCGAGGCTGAGTACGCTTTCAGCACCCGGCCAAGACACGAAGGTGCGTTCGGCATCGCTCGAGATCAAGGCGACGCAATGGCCGCTGTCCATCATGGGCGATGGCGGGGTCATAGTACTGATACCCTCGGCGTTGAAGGCGCTGCGCAGGAAGTCGCCATTGGGTCCGCTGCCGAGTTGGCCGCCGAACACCACCTTCATGCCGGTGCGGCTGGCCGCGACCATCATGTTGAAGCCGCCGCCGGCGACTCGTGCATAGCTCGACGCAGTCTTCTCCGTGCCCGGGGCCGGCAAGGCATCGATGCGGTAAACATAGTCGACCACCGCGCTGCCGACATGGACGAGACGCCCTCTCATGCCGCCGCATCCTTGCCGCCACTGCCCTTGTCCACACGGCCTTTGGACATCCGCGCCACAACAAGGTCGGCGGCGAGCGCGCTAACCTCCGCTATGTCGATACCCTTGAGGTCTGCGATGCGGTTCTGAGGCAATCGGGAAAAGCCGGTGCAGGCACCGGCCATGCCGGCCGCGATGGCGCCGATCGTATCGGTGTCGCCACCGAGATTGGCACTGATGACTGCCGCCTGCCAAGGGTCACCACCGGCGACTTCCAGCACTGCGAATGCAGCCGGAACCGACTCCTGGCTGGCGACGCCGGTGCCGACCAGATCGATGATCAGCCGGATCGCGTCCTTCGTCGCCTTGCCGCGCACAAGCTCCTGCGCCCAAGTAATGCGCGCAGCAATGTCACCGCCGGTCGCCCAATGGCCGAGTGTCGCCCCTCGTCTCGCTCCCGTGATGGCGTTGTCGGAAGCGGCACGCCAGTCACCGCCAGCGACGCCGCGGCTGATGGCGGCAGCGACCGCTGCGGCCGAAGCGATTGCGATCGACGTGTTGTGCGTCGCCATGCAGGTTTCGGCCACTTTGGCGACCAGCGCGTCAAGCGGCTCCAGCGGCATCATGATACCTACTGGCGCGATGCGCATGGCCGCACCATTTGTGTCGCCACTGCGCCCCGCTTCCTCGGCAGGCATACCATTGTTGATGGCGTCGATGGCGCGTTTGGTCGATGGTCCCAGCAGATCGTAGCTGCCGCGCGCCTTGACGTGGCGCTCCCAGTCGAGCAGCGCGTTGACCCACCGCGCATGGTCGAACCGGTTACCGGATTCGACCAAGATACGGCCAAGCAGAAGCGCCTGTTCGGTGTCGTCGGTGATCGTTCCGGCCGGGAGCCCCTTCGACACCGGATGGTCGGCGAAAGGAGTAATGAAGCCTTCGACATGGCCGTAGAGTTCGGCAATCCGCGCCGGCGACAAAAGCTGCGTCGGCATGCCCAGCGCATCTCCCAGTGCCCCGCCGACAAGCGCTCCCATAGCCCGATCGGTCGTGTCCCGGGCGTCGTCGGGCATCTCTCAGAACCTCATATGCAGCGCAAAATGCGCCGGGTTGAGCAGGCTGGTCACATATTCGATCGGCCGGTCATCGGCCGCACGCGTCAACCGGCGACCGCGCAGGAACGGCGTGCCTTGCGGGCAGCCGAGGATTGCAGCGTCCTCAGGGTTGAGCATTTCGATCCCGACCCATTCCTCGCCATGGTCGGGAATGAGGCCGGCGCCGCGAAGCGTCTGGTGCAGGGAGCCTTCGCGCAGGCCGCGCAACGGCACGTCCTCCAGTTCGGGCGACAATGGCAGTCGGCTGCGCTCGATGGAAATAGCGTGGCCGTCGCTGGCATTGGTGCGCACCCGGTCGACAGCGATGAAAAACGGGTTTTCTATACCAAGTAGCGCGGCAAGATCAGGGTCCTCGATCACCTCGAGCCGCAGCGTGCGGGTCTCGGCGTTGGCGCCGGCGTTGGCCAGCGCCCGCGACCAACCGATCGAGTCATCAACGGGCTTGCCATCGAAGGTGACGAAAGAGCCGATCCCGACTTTGGTGGTGATCAGCCCGCGGCTAGACAGTTCCTCGAGACCCTTGCGAACGGTGTTACGGCTGACGGAGAAACGCTGGACGAGCTCGTTCTCGCTTTGCAACCGGTCGCCGAAGCCCAGAACACCGGAGCGGATTTCATATTCGAGGACGGTGGCGATCTGTTCTGGCTTGCCCGTGCCGGGAGACAGTTGAACCGAACGCCGCTTCATATAAGTACCTGTTCAATGAGCCTGTATAATCCTGTTCACATCACCGCAAGCTTGTCAACGAGGTGACGAATCGCGGTCACTATGCAAGCCGTTTCTAAGCTGGTCGCCCCAGTCGCGTCCCCTGCATTCCCCGATGTATGCAGTAGGGACGAGGGCCTCCTTGAGGCAGATTTGTGGCTGCTTTGATCAGTTGTGACGGCGCCCCGCCCGCGGCAGAATATTTAGCCTATTCGACTGCCGCCCGCGCCGGGTGGATCTATCTTGACCAGACGTGCTCTGGCCTCGGCCACTCGCCGTTGTGCAGACCTAATCCCCCCGCACAGCGCGATATTAATGCCGACGCCGCAGCTTTTGTTCAGCATTTCTTTTGCACGCTGGAGAGACAGCTCCGCTCGTTTAACGCCCTGCCTGGCCTTGGCCAGCTCGATGTTCAATAGATCGACCATCATTCCGGATCCGAGAAGTCCCTTCGGTTGTTAACCGGCCCTGGTCGCATTGGTTCCAGTCGGATCGGCAAAGGCTTGGACGCGAGGACACGTAAGCCATGGGTTACCGGCCAAGGCAGAAAATCTTGCCGTCGATGCATGCGGCGGCGTCTGGCTGGGCCAGCCGCAGCTCATTAACGGCGGCTCATCGCAAATGGCCAAGGTGATGGCCGAGTATGAGTTTGGAGCAGATCGGCGTTAAGCTGCCTGTCGTGCGGCGCCGCCCGTGTCTACGACTGCACAGGTTGCCGATGCTAAGTCGCCTTGGCAAAAAAATCTGCGACCGGGACCCGGCAGGGTATGGACCGGTATATTACTCGATCCTAATTAAACTCCATGAGCCGTTTGCTGCTTAGCTTCGTCTCGTTGTTATTTTCCACCATGCTTCTTTATGCGCAAGAGTGGCAGCCCTTCGGCGTGAAGCAGTTTGGCTTTGTATTCGATGTGCCCCCTGGCTTTGTTCTGACTCAGCGTTCCGACCAGGGGGCAGCTTTTCAGGGCAAAAACGGGGCCTTTCTTGCTGTTTGGGGCGCAAGACTCGGAAAGGCCAGTTTCCGCGCCGAGATAGAGCATCGAATTGTCGAGGACGAAAAGGCGGGCTGGAAAGTGACCTATCGGCGCGTTAAGCCGACTTGGGCCAGTTATTCCGGCCTCAGGGACGGGCAAATCCGCTATGTACGCGTCATTGCGATCTGCAATGACCGTGCGGCGCTCTTTACGATGAACTACAGCAGATCCGAAAAAATCCCGTACGATCCGATCGTGGTGCGAATGGTGCGATCCCTACGGGCGGAAGGTTGCTAAAGTCAGATCAACAAGCGCGCAGCGACGACTGAGATTTGACGGCCGGTCTCATCCGCTCATAAGTGACAATCACCTGGTTCGGCAGTCAGTTTTCGCTTCGCCGAGATGCATCCGTGCTCTTTCCTGGCGGATCTCCCCTGCCGTCCAACCGGCTCCGGCCGGCCGACCGCCGGAGGGCCTTGATGGCTTCCGCAACCCCCGTGCGATCGTTGTCATTGGCCCGGATCAGGTCGGGAACCTGGTCCACGGCAATACCATTCTGCTGCGCGAAATGCTCCACGTCGAAGTCTTGGCTGGATCCCAGGCGGGCTCGGTCGCGTGTGCTCTTGTCGTCGCCCATGTGGTCCTCCTGGTGGAGCTTCGGATCAATGGCAACGCGGGCAAGCAGCTTTCGTTGCGCTTTTTACAGCCCGCGGCTTCTGGATTGTTTGCTGGTCCGCCGCTATCTTGGGCCTGCGTTCGCCCCATTCTGCCTCCCATCGGTTACTAGGAGCCAGGAGAATTGTGCGATTTAGCTCATCTGAGACGCTTGCGGATCTGAGCTCCTGAGAGAGCAGTTTAGTGGCTTAGTGGCGTCACTAGTTCGCCGTGACGGGCGGTCGCTGCCAGGCTGGTTCGCCGGCCTCCGAAGTGAACTCGCTGATCGTGGCGGCCCGGGGCGGTTGTTGCGGTCGTGAAAGGATTGCCAACTTAGAGAAAATGCCGACGCCAGCCTGAATCCGCAATTTGTTTCGGAACCGATTCGAACCAGCGATATTGATTCAAATCGCAGCGTTTGGAGTGCGCGTGGATGCTAACCGAGCTTGGCCTTGGCCGGCTATCGTTCATTGAGTTCCAAATGCCAACGTTGGTCGACAAGCCGCCCAAGGGCCGCGGGTGGACCCACGAAATCAAATACGATGGATACCGTACGCAGCTGATCATCCAAGAGGGTAGGGTGCAGGCCTTCACGCGAAACGGCTACGACTGGACCGACCGATATGGACCGATCGTCCGGGCTGCGGCCCAGTTAAAGACCACGGAGCGGGCCATCGTTGATGGCGAAGCGACAGTGTTTGGCACCACAGGACGTCCTGATTTCCAGGCGCTACGTCGCGAACTTGGCAAGGCTGAATCGACGAACCTTATCTTCCACGCATTCGATCTCCTCCACCTCGACGGCAATGACCTGCGGGACGTTCCGTTGCTTGAGCGCAAAAGGACCCTGCAACGTTTCCTGAAAGGCGCACCGCCGGCCCTGATCTACGTTGATCATCTGGAAGGCGACGGCCCGACTGTGTTTGAGCACGCTTGCGAAATGGGCCTTGAGGGGATTGTTTCGAAGCGTGCAGATTCGCCTTATCGCTCCGGTCGGCAAGACAGTTGGCTCAAGCTCAAATGCATCAAGAGCGACAATTTTCCGATCGTCGCCTTCGTAGAGAAGCTGGGTGCCAGGCCGCGCAGGATCGCCTCGCTTTACCTCGGCCGCAGAGATGGCAATCGCGTCCACTACGCCGGCAAGGCGCAGAGCGGCTATAGCCTTACCGATGCACGCGAAGTGCGCGAGCGCTTGGACCCGCTAATCGTCGACAAATCTCCGCTCGCGGAGCCGATAGACAAGCCCAAGGCGACGTGGGTGCAGCCGGCCGTTGAGGCCGAAATCCAATATAGCGGCACCACCGATGACGGGCTGCTGCGCGAAGCGGTGTTCAAGGGCCTGCGCGACGATCTGAGCCCGCCGGCCGGCGCGTCATTGGTCTGCAAGAAGCCGCCGTCCAATGAAAGTTCCGGCGTCCCGCGCGAGAACATTCTACAACTGCTGCCCGACGCCATGGTGCCATCGAAAGAGGAGCTGATCCGATATTGGAAGAAGGTGGCGAAGAAGGCGCTCGTCCATCTCGGCCGGCGGCCGCTCAAGCTGGTTCGCCACTCTCACGGGATCACCTTCTATCACAAGGGCAGATTGCCCGACATTCCGGATACCGTGCACCAACTGCGTGTTCAGAAGCGCGAGGGTGGAGAAGGCGTGAGGCTGTGGGTCGATGATCTTGATGGGCTGCTTGGCTTGGTGGAAATAGGCGCTGTCGAGTTGCATCCCTGGAACACCACCGTCGATGATATCGAGCATGCCGACCGGGTTGTCATCGACCTGGATCCTGGCGAAGGCATCGAATGGGAGATGATCGTCGAAACGGCCCTGAAGGTCCGGGACATGCTGCGTTCGGAAGGACTCGATAGCTGGCCGAAGGTGACCGGCGGCAAGGGCCTGCATGTGATGGCGCCTCTGCAGGCCGTGATCACCCACGACGACGCCCGGCAGTATGCCCGAAAGCTGGCACAGCAACTGGTCAGCAAGCACCCCGATCGCTATCTTTTGTCGGCTGCGCCGTCGGCTCGTTGTGGGCGCATCTTTCTGGATTACCTCCGCAACGGCCGCGGCAACACAGCCGTCGGCGCTTACTCGCCTCGAGCCCGTTCAAGCTTTCCGATAGCCGCTCCAGTCACATGGACACAGGTCGAAAAGGGAATTCTGCCAGACGCGTTTACGTTGGAGAGTCCATTTCGGCCGGCGAAAGCCGCCTGGGCCATGCGGAAAAACCGATAGCAATCGCGAAGTGTTAGTCCCATGCGAAGGCCTTAACCGCCGGCGTCACTGCGGCTGCGGCAAGCGTCATTGGGGGCCGTTGGGGTAGATGCCAAGAGACGCCGGCCCAGCGGGTTGGGGTCCGCCGCCTGGAACAATAGCGGGTTTGGAAATTCAGGTAACTCCGTGATCGCGGAAGACGAGCCTTTGCGATCTCGTCCGTTTCGCTCTTCGTCTATCGAGCGCACGCGTCAGGGAAGCGTTCTGTCCAACCACTCCCGCAGGACGATGCCAAAAGTTCCCCTTGGCCATTCTCATTCGGTTGCCCTGTGAGACATACGAGGTGGCTCAGCCGGTGAGACAGCATAAACGGTCGCGAGGAGAACGCGGCCACCTCCGCAAGCTGCTCGCCAGCGCCATTGATCCTATTAGGAGGCTTTAAACTATTCTTGATACACGACGCGGTCTCGTCCTTCCGACTTGGCCCGGAAAAGCGCCAGGTCGGCTGCATTGATGAGATCATGTGGCGTATGGGTCTCATTGGGTACCGTCGTTGCAACACCAACGCTTATGGTCACCCGCTCGGACCCGTGCGGAATGCTCAACTCCCGCACGCTCTGGACGAGCCGCTCCGCGACGGTGCCCGATTGCGCCAACGAAGCGTCGACCATCACAACAACGAACTCCTCGCCCCCATATCGCGCAGCGAGATCCGTAGAGCGATTGCAAGTGCTCTGGATCACACCGGCGACCTGCTTCAGCACCTCATCGCCCGCCATGTGGCCATGGGTCTCATTATAGCGCTTGAAGTGATCTGCATCGATCATCAAAAGCGACAACGGACTCTGCGTGCGGACTGCGCGCTTCCATTCCGCCGCGAGATACTCATCGAAGTAGCGCCGGTTTCCGAGACCGGTAAGGCCTCGCTTGGCCTTGAATTTGCTGTGCCTGATCGAATGCGGGGAATCGTAGCTCGGGGTGGAGAGGCTGACGCGGTCATCTGTCACGCGCCTCGGACCGTAGCGGTAAGCGCAATTCCGTCTCCAATGCCCATTCCCAGCGCCGAGGGACCAGCGGCTTGGCTGCGGGGGGGACTCTCAGCTAGAGGCCGCTGGGCCTCGACGACCAGCGAGCGTAAGAGGAGGCCCTGTGCTGGCTGACAAAACTTGCGCGCTGGGCCACGGAAAAGCATCATTCGAACGAACACTTTCGTCGAGACGAGGAAGGGCAGTGAGCCGGTCGCCGGCGCTTTGAAGCTCTCCGGCAAGCCATGGCGGCGGCTGTGCGTCGACAGAAAACGCCGGATCATTCCCGGCGCGGCCGAGCTGACGATTCCTTGATCGGCATTGCACCAGAGCGCCCCGCCTATTGGATTCACAATCTGAAGTCCCGGCAAAGTCCTTGTCTTTATCCGTTACCACCACACACTCATTCGCACCGGCGACGGCAGCGATGATCATGTCGAGTCCGCTGCGCGACTGGCCGGCCGCTTTCCCCTCTGCCGTCAGCCGTACCCAGATCAGCCCGGCCCTGTCGTCGAGGATACGGCGCGCAAACAGCGCCTTGCGGCCCTTCGGACCCAGAGAGTCATTTCTTGAGTGCGTCGCGCTTGTTGCCCCGCGGCTTCCCGCGGCGGTTTTCAGCAACGGTGAGCGAGGCGATGAACAATCCTCGTCGCGCTGGCTCGACATCCATACCAGGAGCGGTTCCGGGTAGCGCGTCACAGGTCGACCTTACGCCGTTCTTGACGAGGCCGCGCTAGGTCGACTTCGGAACGAACAACAGGGGATGCAAGCCCTGAGGTACCGCCTTTCTGAGGGGCTCTCCAGAAGTCGCTATTTTGGTTGATGGCCGTGCGCAACCTGTCGGCGTCAGCGCCGCCTTCAGCCAGGCGGTTGAGGAGCGGATCAGCCCAGATCGAGATCCCGGCCGACCACCTCGAAGCGCGCAATGCCTCGCTCGGTCAGGCGTCTCCTGTAGTCATCGATTGCGCGCCGTGAGGACTCTTGTTCATTTGGTCGTGTGGAAAATCCGTGTTCTCCAAGAACCGTCGAGGCGTCAGATGCCGTTTGAAGCCGAGACAACTAACTATCATTGGGCGACTAGCGGCTCAACGGCTCCGGAAGCAAGCAGCCCCCGATGCTCGTTCAACATTCGAAGCCGCAGCGAGCAAGTCTTTCCACGTCCGGGTACGCCCTGCTGCTTCGACCGCTCCTTTTGTCTTGCGGATTCAGGAATTCGAGCTTTTGGGTTGTTTCCGATCATCCATTTGGGGAAACGACCGATGCCCGCGAGCAAGGTTTTATGGGGCCAGGTCCTCACCGTCTTTCTGATCGTCATCGCGACAACATGGGGGGCGACACAGTGGACGGCAGGGCGGCTCGGCTTTCAAAGCCAACTCGGTCCACCGTGGTTCGAACTGGCTGGACAGCCCGTTTATCCGCCGCCAGCCTTTTTCTGGTGGTGGTTTTTCTACGACGCCTACGCGCCGGAGGTCTTCCTCGGGGGCGCGGCGATTGCGGCGAGCGGAGGCCTCATGGCGATCGCTGCAGCGATCGGGATGTCGCTGTGGCGGGCGCGCGAGGCAAAGGACACCACGACCTACGGCTCGGCGCGCTGGGCGACGCGACACGAAGTCGAGGCCGCTGGGATGATCGGTCAGGATGGAGTGGTGCTGGGTATGTTGGACCGACACTATCTGCGTCATAACGGTCCGGAACACGTGCTATGTTTCGCACCGACCCGCAGCGGCAAAGGCGTCGGCCTGGTCGTGCCGTCACTACTGACCTGGCCGGGTTCGGCGATCGTCCACGACATCAAAGGCGAAAACTGGGAACTGACGGCCGGATGGCGGGCCCGCTTCGGCCAGGTGCTTCTGTTTGATCCGACCAATGCTGGATCCGCAGCGTACAATCCTCTGCTGGAGGTGCGACGCGGCGAGTGGGAAGTTCGAGATGTGCAGAACGTAGCGGATGTCCTGGTCGACCCAGAAGGCACATTGGAACGTCGCAACCACTGGGAGAAGACCAGCCATGCGCTGCTGGTCGGCGCCATACTGCACGTGCTCTACGCGGAGAAAGACAAGACCCTCGCTGGCGTGGCGAACGTCCTTTCCGATCCACAGCGGCCAATCGAGACAACGCTGCGCGCCATGATGCTGACGCGGCATTTGGGCGACGCCGGTCCGCATCCCGTCGTGGCGTCGGCCGCACGGGAACTGCTTAACAAGTCCGAAAACGAACGCTCGGGCGTGCTCTCGACGGCCATGAGTTTTCTGGGCCTCTACCGCGATCCAGTTGTGGCCAAGGTGACCTCACACTGTGACTGGCGGATCGCAGACCTCGTCGAGGAGACACGGCCGACGACGCTCTATCTGGTCGTGCCGCCATCGGACATCAGTCGCACAAAGCCGCTGATCCGACTGGTGCTTAACCAGATCGGCCGCCGACTGACGGAGGATCTTCACGCAAAGGATCATCGACAGCGTCTTTTGATGATGCTGGACGAGTTCCCCGCGCTCGGCAGGCTCGATTTCTTCGAAAGCGCGCTGGCCTTCATGGCCGGCTATGGCATCAAGTCGTTCCTGATCGCACAATCGCTCAACCAGATCGAGAAGGCCTACGGACCGAACAATTCCATTCTCGACAATTGTCATGTGCGGGTGAGCTTCGCCACGAATGACGAGAGGACAGCCTGCCGCTGGCCGGCCACAAAGACAATCATGCCGGGCTGATGACCAAGGATCAGATGGCAGCCTTTCGCGCTTCGATGTCAATCGATGAGGGGCGGGAGTGGGATCCCTTCGAAGGCTTGGACATCGGCAAGGTTGATCTCCGACGCTTCCTCGATGCGGTGCCTTTCGCCGCGAAAGGCCGACGCCGCCGACACGCCCAGCGCATCCTCGTCCCCGATCGTCTCGGCCCGGAAGCCAAGGGCAGCGTTTCCACCCAGGTCGGCTTCGGTAGGATCCTGGATGAGATTGCACGGGCCGGCGGGCTGCTTGCCGACGCGATCGTCACGACGTCGCCCGATGTCACCGTTTCAACCAATCTCGGCCCCTGGGTCAACCGGCGCGGCCTGTTCGCGCGTCGCTCGCTTGCCGACACGTTCCGTAGCGAACGCATAGCCTCGGCGCAGAAATGGGAATTCGGCCCATCTGGCCAGCACATCGAGCTCGGTATCGCCGAGAACAATCTATTCATCTTGCTGTCGGCGCTCGGGCTGTCTCATTCGATCTTCGGCAAGCGGCTGCTACCGATCGGCACGCTCTACGATCCGTTCATCCAGCGCGGTCTCGATGCGCTCAACTATGCCTGCTATCAGGATGCGCGCTTCCTCCTTGTAGCCACGCCATCCGGAGTCACACTGGCGCCGGAGGGTGGCGCGCATCAGTCGATCGCCACCCAGTTGATCGGCATGGCGCAAGACGGGCTTGCCGCCTACGAGCCGGCATTCGTCGACGAGTTGGGCGTCATCATGCGCTTTGCGCTGGATTATATGCAGCGCGACGGCGACGCCGTGCAGTCGGAGCGTACCTGGCTGCGCGACGAGACCGGCGGCTCGGTCTGTCTACGGCTCTCGACGCGCCCGGTCGAGCAGATCATTCGTCCCATGGAGCCTGAGCTCGAGCAGGACATTGTCGACGGCGGCTATTGGCTGCGGCGTCCGGGTCCGAATGCCGAGGTGATCGTCGCCTATACAGGCGCCGTCGCGCCGGAAGCCATCGAGGCGGTCGGCATGATGGCCGAGGACCGTCGGGACGTCGGTCTTCTGGCCGTGACTTCGGCCGATCGCTTGAACGCAGGCTGGACGGCGGCAAGCCGCGCACGTGAGCGCGGCCTTGTTCATGCCAGAAGCCATGTCGAACGGCTGTTCGCCGACCTTCCAGCCCATTGTGCGATCATTACCGTCGCCGACGGCCACCCAGCGGTACTCGGCTGGCTGGGCTCGGTTTGCGGCCACCGCACGCGCAGTCTCGGCGTCGAGCACTTTGGCCAGTCGGGGACGATTGGCGACCTTTACCGCCACTTCGGCATCGACGCCAATTCCATCGCCACAGCCGCAGATCGCATTGCTGGTGGCCGGCCAATCCGCCACCTGCGCGCGCTGGATTGATGCTGTGAGTCGCCGTCCGGGATCGTCGGCGTAGCCAGCCGCCAATCGCGTTCGTGGCGAAGCGAGGGTAACTCGCCATCGGTGCTGCCAGACATCTGCACGAGCACCTGAAGCGGGAGATTGGCAACTCGGGTTCGCTAACAGCACAGCGCAATTCGTGTTCCTCCCGCACGGTTGACATTCCTCCTTCAACGTCAATGCTGCATTGCAACATGGCCCGAGTTCGGCACGAACGCCTGGCGCGCGGGGCGGACTGGTTCTCAACCTCCATGCGTCACTCGAAACAGGCGACAAGTTCGTGCTGCACGATCTCGCGCCAGGCTCCAAGGTGCGCAAGTACGGAGACGTGATCGGTCGCTTTGCAACTCCGGCCGTCGCAGGCGACCATGTCCATGTTCACAAACTTGAAAGTCTGCGCCGAGTTGAACCGCGCCCGCTTCGAAGCGCACGACGATGCCCGTGCGTGATGAAGTTGGGTCGATCGGCGAGAGCGGGCCGATCGATCTCCTTTTTTGGTTGGCAGGCGTCAGTGCACCGAAGTCGGCCGTTAGAGTAATCTGGCGTCAAACAATCGTTGTTTGCAATTGCGCAAGCCGAGTTTTCCCAATAGGAACGCCAGAGATCAACAAGGGAATGATTTTGATGGACGAAGCAATTTGGCAGAGAAATGCGGATCTTCTAGGACTGACAGCAGATATCGTCGCCGCCTACGTCCAGAGCAACGCAACGCCGGTGGCGGATCTGCCGAATTTGATCGCCAGCGTTAATTCTGCGTTGTCTGGCCTGGCTAAGCCGGTCGCTGCACCCTCACCAATACTTACGCCCGCGGTAAATCCCAAGAAGTCGATCTTTCCCGAATACATCATCAGCCTTGAGGACGGGCGCAAGTTCAAGTCGATGAAGCGCCACCTGGGCTTGCTTGGGATGACACCCGATGAGTACAGAGCCAAGTGGGGTTTGGCGTGGGACTATCCTATGGTAGCGCCCAGCTATGCGGCCCAGCGGTCTGCTCTTGCCAAAGCTGCCGGTCTCGGCCGCAAGGCGGGTGCCAAAACGCCGCCAAAGAAAGCACCAGCAAAGCGCAAGGCCAAGGCCTGACAGTGCATGACAGTCGGGCCAGGCCATCAGGTCTAGATGGTCTTCGCGACAGAGTTGTTGCATGGGTCTCCGGCGCGGCCGAAGTTCTGCTGAGAGATTGGCCGAGGAGCGCCTGACCTGGTTGCCGGACTCATTGGCGAAGCGAACAGCCTACGGTCGTGGTGACGATGTTTTCGATTTCCGAGCTTGCCTGGGCTTCAAGCGGAGGCATCGAGTTGATCAGGACCGCCTGGTTGGGAATGAGCTGTCCGGACACGCACAGTTCCGCCAGTGCTGCTCGCGCCGCGATGCAGGCCTTCAGCACCGCCCTTGTCTCCACATCCTGGCGCGGAGGAAGGGGCGGGAGGTCGCTGTAGGGGCGAAACGGTCGGCCAATCCCCATTCGATCAGCATGTCGGGCGGGATATGTCCTCGACAACGACATGTCGTCAAATCATAGAATCGCAATCCATTGACATAATTGGGCGCCGCAAGCGGCCCTCCCGATGCTGCAACTTGCTACAATTCCACTCAACTGAAAGACAGTGAGGGCGGTTTGGGAACATTGACTTCGGCATCGGTGAAGAGATTCGGAAACAGCCGTTCCCTGAAATCGAGAGGAAAAGCGATCCGCACCGGTGTCTTCGGAGTGTCAGACTTCAGGAAACCGCGGTCGACGAGATCCGATAGCGTGTTCCGTGCCGTGCGCTCGGATGTCTTCAGCACGAAGTTAGCATCGCCGCGGGGCAGCCTACCGTGCCGCAGTACTGCCGCCACCAGATCAGGTGCCCGTTTGTCGTCGACGAGATCCTTCACCAGCGCGCGGTAGCGAGCCTCGAGCCGTCCGAGGTCGAACATCGCGGTCGAGAACCGCACCTGGTCGAGCGCGACTGTCAGGAACCATTCGACGAAATCCTTGAGTGCTGATTCCGAAAGATTTCCTCGGCCGTCGCGGTCGCCCTGTCTTGGGCTGTCGGCGTGATCCATCATGCGCTTGTATTCGCCCCGATCCTTCAGTCCACGAGCGAGACCACGAGATATCGACCACAGGCCATTGCCGCCGATCCCGGCCTTGAGCGCCATGGCGTGAGACATCAGCCGACTGACGCGGCCGTTGCCGTCTGGAAACGGGTGGATGTAATTGAGGCGATGATGAGCTGACGCAATCGCGATGATCCGCAGGCTGGCCTGCCTTTCGGCCATCGCAAACCGTTTCTGGAAATACTCCATAAAGACCACCATCCTGTCAGACGATGGCGGCTGATGGCGCCCGACAACGACATCATGATCTGCGGACAACCGAAACTCGCCGGGCACGATCTCGGCGGCCTTGGTGCCGTCAGGATTGTCGATGAACCGGAATTCCTTTGGCATCCCGTCGTAAAAGGCACGATGAACCCACCGGATGAAATCGATCGAAGTCGGGCTCGGCAGTTCCCCACGCAAACCGAGACCATCAATCACCCTCTGAACTTCGACGTGGGCCTTGGCCTCCAAGGCGAGAGGGCGGCGTTCGGGATCAATCTCGGCTCCGGCCAATGCACTCTCGATATCTCGAGGTCGGGTGTTGTGGCCTTCGATCAAGTTCGAATAGTAAGAATTCATGACGCGCACGAGATCGGCTAGTTCGGCAGCCGATTCCGGATGCAGGCCTCGGCCGAGGTCATCGGCGGCCTTCTGCAACTCGATCGCGAGATCTGCCAGGACGGTCGGTACCGCGTCGCCAAAAAACAGTGGCTCGATGCGGGCTGGGGTTTCAAGCATTATTTGCCGATCTCAATAGTTCTCAATTGCCTGCAATGTAAGGCATTCGAGACCATAAGTCAGCATAATTGCCGATATTGATTGCCGATCTCTCTTGCCGATGCCGGCCGCCGATCGGGAGGCGAACCCGAAATGCCTCAAAGGTCGGCCGGGCAGGGCGCGACTGGAATTACCGATGACCTCAGTGCCATTGGGCTGAGTTGCTCGTTGGTCGGCGCAGAAGGATGTGCCGGAAGGCAGCGGCCTGCCTCCGAGTTGCTCTATGCCTCAGTGGGGCGCGTGAACGCTTTGCTCTGCTAACCCCATGATGGCGAGTGCCAGCATTTCTTGGTAGCTCCATCTTGATTCTCGCTACGCCGCTGAAAAGGGCTTGCCTCGCACAGTGTCAGGCACCGCTTCTGTTCATCCAGAGGCAGGGGCTTTCGCAACGATGTCCTCGGAGCATTCCGCATGAGTGCCCGGCACGGGATCGTTTGCGTCGGCTGTTGCTGGGGCTCAAATTCTTCTTTTCGTCGGAGGCTTCATGAATCGCACTGTAGTGCTGACGGCCAAGCCGTGCAGCCGCATCACATATCTTGCGCTTTCGGCGAGCGGGGGCTCGCCGTCCTCCAGGGGCGACGCGCGCAGGAGCGCAGATCATGGCCTCGAGGCCGAGGAGAAGCAGCGGGTGTTGGAGCGATGTGGAGCACCCGAGCGTATGCCGAAAGGTCGTGACTCATGCGCAGTCCTCCGGTCCGCGCCGCCCAGGGCGTGCCGCAGCACCGTGATCTCTTCGCACCCGGTCGCATCCCGCGCTGCGGCGCCTCGCTCCGATCGGAGCAGATCCCGCCGGCTTTTAAGGCGTGTGGGCCATGCCGGCGCGCGCGAAGATGCTGGACAGATTCGAACGACCAGGAGCGATTCGTACCCGATTCTATGTTCCTTTCACGACTCTCGGCTTAATCGGCCGGCGGGATTGGGCCGCGCTCTCGAGTGTCAAGGCCAACCGCTTCTCGTCCTCGATGGCGCGATCGACTGCCTCGATTTCCTCTTGGAGGACCTTCAGCTCGACTCCGTAGCTGGAGCCGTCGCTGTCGCCAATTTGAAAGCCACTTGCCCGCATTGCGTCGCGAGTATGGTGCACGTTACGGACTCCTTCGCGTCGAGTCGCGACCAGAATTTCCCTGAATTCTCTAAGACGTTCAACGTGATTGCGAGCCATTTGCGTTCTCCTATTTCGTCGTCATCGTCGCTGACGGCGATTCAGCCCGACAAAAACCTACGGCGCAGAAGGTTTAAGCGCCTCTAAGAGATACGCTCGACAGAGCATGAATGCGGAAGGTCAAATTTGAACGTCTTGCAATAGTTTGAAGCACGGCAGCTGGAGAGACGCTTCGACTGAGCGCCTCTGCTGCTCGGCGCTCTTGCTGGTTCCTCCGGCTTCAGGATTGCGAGGGTCCATCTGTGAGCGTGCATGGTCTCATGTCTGGTAAGCGGCGCAGTCACGACTACAGTTGGCAAATCGCCGGATTGGCCCATCACTCCCAACGGCGCGCCTGAGATCGCCCGCGCTCGGTTTTATTGGTCCGAAAACCTCACGCTCACGCCGCGCTGCCGAAAATAAGCCTGCATCAACTTGCGGCCCGAGCGATTGTTCTGCGCCAACTTGGTCGGATCGAACACCGCCTGTTTTATCCCCTCTCGTGTGAGCGCTGCCTTGAGCGTCGCGATACCTGCGTCGATGTCGGCATTGCCCGCCCGGAGCGAGGCATAGATACTTTCGGTCGCCTCGGCCACGGTCAGTTCGCTCACAGATGTCGTCCTTTCGTACAGGGCGGCGGCTTAGCATGGATTCGCGGCTCGCCGATACCGATGAGACCGTCATTGGAATCCTGTCGGCGGCGCTGAAGTAGCGGTATTACTCGACCGGCGACGACGGCGTGCTGCGGTTCGGCGTGATGACATACCTTTATCGGGACCTAGTCTAGCTGCGTGAGAGATCGAAAAGACCCTCCACGCCAGCAATTTACCCCGAACCAACAAATCACTGAGGAGACAATTCCCATGAAAGCGATCGTAGTGACGGACCAGGCTGCAGGAACGGCCGGAATGAAGCTGGGGCAGCGGCCCGAACCACAGGCGGCAATAAACGATGTCGTCGTACAAGTTCATGCGGCGGGATTCGTCAACACCGAACTGGAGTGGCCTTCGACCTGGGCCGATCGGGCCTTCCATGACCGGACGCCGTCGATCCTCGGCCATGAGCTGGCCGGTGTGGTCACGGCCCTCGGCTACGGCACCACGGGGCTTTCGATCGGTCAGCGGGTGTTCGGCCTCGCTGACTGGCATCGCGACGGCACGCTCGCTGAGTATGTCGCCATGGAGGCACGCAATCTCGCACCGCTACCCGGCGACGTCGACTTCACGGTTGGCGCAAGCTTGCCGATCTCCGGCCTGACCGCGTGGCAGGGACTGTTCCAGCACGGCCGCCTTCGGGCGGGGCAGAGCGTTCTGGTGCATGGCGCGGCCGGTGCCGTCGGTTCGATGGTGGCGCAGCTTGCAAGGGAGGCCGGAGCTTATGTCATCGGCACCGGACGCGCCGCCGACCGCCAGAAGGCGCTCGACTTCGGTGCAAATGAATTCATCGATCTCGGGAATGACACCTTGGAAGAGGTCGGCGGTGTCGATCTGGTGTTCGATGTCATCGGCGGCGATATTCAGAAACGGTCCGCAACGCTGGTCCGGGCCGGAGGAACGCTTGTGACAGTCGTCGGACCAACGGATATTCGACCTGCAGATGGCCTGACGGTTGACTTCGTCGTCGAGGCTGATCGAGCCCAGCTTTCGGAGATAGTTCAGCGGATCCGGGATGGACGACTGCGGACGAACATCGGCAAGGTCTCGAGCATGGATGATGCCGTCGCCACCTTCAACTCAACCGAGCGACGCACGGGAAAGACAGTCATCAGTGTTCGTCCGTAAGAACTCGGGGAGAGAGGGCGGTTCCTCTCTCCTCGTCTACTCCCATCAGCAGGATACCATTAGCAAGATAATTGCCTCGGCCATGCCGGTCTTCGTCGCTTAGACTCTCCGTGTCGCGATCGGTGTATTGGCGCTGTTCCCCTCCGCGAGGCCCCACAATGGCTGCAGAACTACCGCGACGACGTCGGTGCGCCGGACCTCCAGTCGGCCGTGGCGGTGAGCGCAGGGTGGAGCGTCTTCGCGATGGAGGACGGAGCGGTCTACAACACCTACCGCCGCTATCCACCGCTTGTGGGGCCGCCCTACGCGCCGTTGCTCAAGTTCGTGCCAAAGCCGTGACATCCGCAACTTGCGCGCCTGCCTTGGCGAAGCGGGCATTCGCCAATAGAGAGCGTGTCATGCAAGCACGTGACCGCTTCTTATCGCGGGGATGTTCCTAAGGCGGAGGCCCTAAAATCAGCCGCGAGCGAAGAAGATGCAGATGCGGAATTAGCGTGCAGTCCTCGCCGCTTCCGCCTCGGCAGCGCGAGCAAGGTCTTCGACCCACTGCTGATGATAGCGGTAGAGCCCACCGGGGTGCTTGTGTCCGAGCACGTCGAGGAACCAAGGGCCCTGCTGCGTCTCTTCCGTCAGCACATGGCAACCCGTGTCCGTGGGAGTGATGACCCAACCGTGATAGGCGGTCGAGCCGGTCTCGTCGCCGTCGACCACCGTTTTCCACGCGAGCCTGTGGCCGGGCTCGCACTCCGTCACGACAAGGCTCATCGGAAATCCAACCGTCACCCGACTGAATCTGGTTCCGAGCGCCAGTTTAGGCTCACCGGTCAGGATCTTGACCTGACCCTCTGGAGGAAAGTAGCTCGACCAGTTCTCGGCGTCGATCAGCAGCTCCCACACCAGTGCAGGCGGGGCTTTCACGTCAATGTCATTGAGCGCGTAGATCGACGAAATCTTCGGGTCGAAATGGTCAGGCCATATTACACGATCATACATGGCTCAAGCCTGCCTCTTGAAGAGATCTTTGGAAATTAAAGGCGCCCAGGTGTTTCCTCGCGCCTGAATGAGCAGCCCACCCTCTGCGAGCCCTCCAAGGTTGACCGGTGCATAGCCGAGTTGCTCGACCAGCGCGGACACCACCGGAAGGGCGCTGTCCTTGTCGCTGGACAGAAAAACCACTCGCCGCCAGCCGTCGATGGAGGGCTCCTGAGCAAGGACGCCTGCAGGCAGGTGGTTGAACGCCTTGACAAGCGCGGCAGCGCCAAACGCCTTGGCGACCACGGCCGAAGACGGGAGGCTGCCCAAATCGCTTGGTGAGACGCCGTAGGCGTTCGTCACATCGATAATGATCTTGCCCCGCCAGTCCTTGGCAGTGTTCGCAACCTCCCCGTGCGCCCAGAACGGAACAGCCAGCAGTATAATGTCGGCCTTGATCGCTTCGTTCACGGAGCTGGGGATGACCGTGGTTCCGATGGCCGTTGCGAGCGGCGCGAGCGCCTTGGGCGCACGTGTGCTTGCTATGGCCACTTCGATACCCTTGCGGGCGAACATTTTCGCGAGCGCCTGACCGACGGCCCCGGCGCCTATGATTGCGTAAGTCATTTCATATCTCCACGATCGGCGAATTGCCGGTACGTTCTGGAGCTTAGCTAAGGTCGTTGAGCCTCAACCGGGATTGGCGATTTCTCGACAGCGGTTATGCATCGGCGCACCATTCGCGGATTGATCGCGCCTCGGCGTCCCAGTGGAGGTCGACATCTGTGGCCAGGGACAGTCGCTCGTCATTCGCTGGAGTCGGGTTGTCCCGCCAGTAGTGGCGCGTATGCGGCGAGCCTGCGCGATATAAACTCCATGAACAGCCGCACGCGCTTGGTCTTACGCGTTTCGCCGTGTGTGAGGAGCCACAACGTTCCGAACATGCGCTGGGTGGTGCCCGGCACCCTCGCCAGCAGCGGGTCGCCATCTCCGACGAAGCATGATAGCGCCGCCATCCCGAGCCCTTGGCGCACCGCGAGAAGCTGGGCTACAGCGTCCGTGGCCCTGAATGGACCCTCGGCGGCGGGAACCTCACCACTACGCGCCCAGTCCGAGACGCCATCCCAGTTCCTCACGACCCACCGAATGCGATCAGGCGCCCCGGCACGTCACGCGGCAAGCAGATCACGGGATATATAGACGCCTCCGAACAGTTCCGGTCCCTTCAGGCCGTGAAGATTGGGCGGCAGGGTATCGCGGTCGTAGACGACACGGATTGCGACGTCGGCCTCTCGGTTGGTCAGATTCACCGGCGAGTCGATGGATAGTATCTCCATCTCGATCTCGGGATGCAGGTGTGCGAAGTCGGCGAAGTCCGGCATGAGCAGGTGTGTCGCGAGTGGGGGCGGTAGCGTCACTCGCAGAAGCCCGCCCGCGCCCTGGTCGCGACCGAAGACGCGCGTCTCCAGCTGATTTGACGACGCCTCCATCTGGACAGCGAACTCGAGGACTCCCTCACCCGCATCCGTGAGACGATAGCCTGAGGGCAGCTTCTCGAACAGGTACGCGCCGAGGCGCTGTTCCAGTTGGGCAATGCGTCGCAGCACAGTCGAGTGGTTTACCTTGAGGCGCTCGGCGGCGGCCCGAACCGAGCCTTCGCGCGATATGGCAAGAAAGTAGCGAACGTCGTCCCACTCGATCATGTGGTGCAACCTTGCACCGCAAGCTGCGGTGTTGAAACACGTATTAAATAGCATGAATGGTGCGAACCTGTTCGTCGACCCCACAATTCCAGTATCGCTGCAGCTCCCATACCTCGGCAATCGGCTATTCTGCGGCATTCGCAGCCAGTGCGAACACCATCGCTTGGGGACAGGCGGTGCGCCAACGCACAGCCGCTGTCGAGAAATCGTCAATCCCGCCTGAGCGCGTTCGATCCCATTTGGTTGCGAGGGGGCGAGATGATCGTCGACCCTGGACAAAAAAGGAAAACCGGAATGGGCCGACTTGATGGGCGAATAGCCGTTGTCACCGGTGCGGCAAGCGGCATAGGCCTTGCCACCGCGAAGCGGTTTGCGGCCGAGGGCGCAGTAGTCGTGATGGTGGACCAGCACGGCGAGAAGGTTCGACGTGCCGCGCAGGCGTTGGGGCGGGGCCTGGATCCGGTCCTCGCCAACATCACGAAGATGGCGGATCTCGCTGCTCTTCGCGACCACGTCGCCAAGACCTACGGCTTCGCCGACGTGCTGTTTGCCAATACCGGCGTCGCTACGTTCGCGCCGGTCGGCGAAGTGAGCGAAGAAGCGTTCGATCGAACCGTCACGACCAATTTGAAGGGCACATTCTTCACCGTGCGAACGCTGTTGCCGGTGCTCCGCGACGGCACCTCAATGATTCTCACGTCGTCCGTGTCGGGCTCGAAGGGCGCTCCGGCTTTCAGCGTCTACTCGGCCACCAAGGCTGCGGTCCGCTCCCTCGCGCGGACCCTCACCTCGGATCTGAAAGCCCGTCATATCCGCGTAAACGCGCTCGCCCCCGGGAACACCGAAACGCCTATCGGCATAAATGCCGGTCTGTCCCAGGAGCAGAGCGATGCCTTTTTCGCGCACACTGCCCTCGACACGCCGCTGGGCAGGAACGGTCAAGCCAACGATATCGCTGCGGCCGCGCTCTACCTCGCGTCCGACGACATTCGTTCGTGACGGGCATCGAGCTGACCGTCGACGGGGGCTTCGCGCAGGTGTGAGCCCGGGCCGCTGGCGCTGAGGGGCCGCCGCTAATTTCGGCATCGGCCGACCACTTCGCGCAGGCAGGTATGGCACTTTTTTCGTTTTGTCCCAACACGGAGAACAACATGTTCGAGGCAATCAAGTGGCCGGCAGACCTGACGCCCAGCCGATCCCCGATCCATTTCACCAACGAACTCGAGGTCGAGGCCTCTGCTGAAACGATTTGGTCGTTGCTCGTGGATCCCGCAGCTTGGCCTGGTTTCTACCCGGGCGTCGAACACGTGCAGTTGCTTGATGGGCACGAATCGCTTCGCCTTGGCACACGGTTCGAAACCAACCTGGCCGGCCAGGACGTCTTCGCATCAGTGCAGGAGTTCGAGCCCATGACGCGCATCGCGTGGGGCGGCTACCCAAAGGCCGCGGTGACTTCGAAGGCCTATCACGCATGGATTATCACACCCACGGCGAATGGATGCCACCTCTGGACCGAGGAGACGATGCAGGGCCCGTTCTGGATCGAATTGGGCAAGAAAGCCCCCGATGTTTTTTGGCGCACGCACGAGAAGCTCCTTGAGGATCTCGCCAAGGTCGCAACCGAACGCACTGCCTCACCCATCAAGTAAAACAGCCGTCGCTGTCGCAGTCCGAAATTGAAGGAATAGACTCATGAACATCGACCTTAAGGGCCGCAAGGCCGTTGTAACGGGTTCCACGGCGGGCATCGGTCGCGCCATCGCCGAAGGACTGGCGCGCGCGGGCGCTTCGGTTGTGATCAACGGCCGCGGCGAGGAACGCGTCGCCACAGCGCTTCGCGAGATTCGCGAGCTTTTCCCACAGGCTGATCTGACGGGCGTTGCAGCTGACCTGGAGACAGCCGAAGGGGCCCGAGCTCTGTTCGTACAGGCGCCCGATGCGGATATCCTCGTCAACAATGTGGGCACAGCGCGCCCGAAGACTTTCTTCGATCTCGCCGATGACGACTGGCTAAGCCTCTTCCAGCTCAACGTCATGAGTGGCGTTCGCGCCGCACGCCACTATGTGCCGAAGATGACAGCGCGGGGTTGGGGACGGGTCGTATTCATCAGCAGCGAATCCGCCCTCAACGTCCCGAAAGAGATGATCGACTATGGCATGACCAAGACGGCGCAACTCGCCATATCGAGGGGGCTTGCCGAAGCGGTCGCCGGAACGGGTGTGACAGTTAACGCGGTCCTCCCCGGCCCAACGAGGTCCGAAATCCTGTCGAATATGATGAATGAGCTGGCGCACTCGCAAGGCATCAGCCAAGAGGAAGCGGAGCAAGTGTTCTTGACGACGATGCGCCCGACAACACTGATCAATCGATTTGCGACGACCGAAGAAGTTGCCAACATGGTTGTCTATGTTTGTTCGGAGCAAGCGTCAGCGACGAGTGGCGCCGGTCTGCGCGTCGACGGCGGTGTACTTCGGTCAATCGTCTAAAAGTGTACGGATTATAAACCGGCTTCCCTTGCGCGAGTCGACGTCGCCTCACAAAAGACGAGCTTATGCAAGCATGCGGCCAACGGAGCGTCGCCGAGAATGAGCCTGAGAGTGGAGGCTGGGAGGGGTCGGCGGCTTGTGACAGCGAAGCACCTGGGCGCGGTTCGGCCGCGCTGACAGGCCTCATTCGGGAAGCCCTGCCATTCGCAAGGCCGCTGCCAGCGCGTCCATCAAGTACGGCCGAAACAGGTTAGTTCGCACGTAGCCGCCGACCGAGAAAGCAGACACCGCAAACGAGGACTCCGGAGGTCGCGGTTGCGCCCTTAAGCCCCGCCTGGCCGACCAGATAGAAGATCGCATTGGCCTCGCCGCCCGGCATCGTCTCGCTGAACTAGATGCGGCTGTTGGGCTGGATTGCTGGCTCAGACCGAGCAAGGGTCTCCGCTGCACCTCGACGCCGAAGTCGCGCAGATCGTGGCCGTTGCCGCGCCGCGCCGATTTTCTGGAGTGGTAAGCCGCGCCCGACGCGGCGAATTCGTAACCCTACTCGGCGGCCGTCTCCGCTGGCGCCCCTGCCGGCCCCGAAGGCTCGGCCTCGGCACGGGGCTTGCGCCGCGAAAACAACGACCTGAGCGTGACGTAGAACACCGGCGTCAGGAACAGGCCGACGAAGGTGACGCCGAGCATGCCGGAGAACACCGCGGTGCCGAGCGACTGGCGCATTTCTGCGCCCGGGCCCGTTGCGATCATCAGCGGCACGACGCCGAGGATGAACGAGAAGGCGGTCATCAGGATCGGCCGCAGCCTGAGCCGGCAGGCTTCGACGGCAGCTTCGGCGGCCGACAGCCCGCGTTCCTGCGCCTGCCGCGCGAATTCGACGATCAGGATCGCATTCTTGGCGGCAAGCCCGATTAGCACGATGAGGCCGATCTGCACGAGGATGTTGTTGTCCAGCCCTCGGAACGACACGCCGAGCAACGCGGCGAGCACGCCGAGCGGCACCACCAGCACAATGGCGAACGGCAGCACCAAGCTTTCATATTGCGCCGCCAGCGCCAGGAACACGAACAGCACCGAAAGTCCGAAGATATAGAGAGCGGCATTGCCTGTGTTGCGCTCCTGATAGGCGAGCTCGGTCCATTCATAGGAGGTACCGGCCGGCAGCGTCTTTGCCGTGATCCCTTCCATCAATGCCAGCGCGTCGCCTGTGGAAACGCCGGGCGCGGCGTTGCCCTGCAGCGGCACCGAGACGTACATGTTGTAGCGCTGGACCAGCGCCGGGCCGGTGGCGTCGCGGATCTCGACCAGCGTGCCGAGCGGAACCAGCGCGCCGGTCGCCGAGCGCACCTTCAGTTTCAAGATGTCGGCGCGATCTAGGCGGAACGCCTGGTCGGCCTGCGCCCGCACCTGGTAGACGCGCCCGAAAGCGTTGAAGTCGTTGACGTAGGCGGTGCCCAAATTGATCGACAGCGTCTCGAAGATGTTGGGGATCGGCACGTTCAGGATGCGCGCCTTGTCGCGATCGATCGCCAGGAAGAATTGCGGGCTCGACACGGAGAAGGTGGTGAACACGCCCGCCAGCCCCGGCGTCTTGTTGGCCTTGCCGGCGATTTCGTAGGCAAGCGCCAGGATCTGCCGCATGTCGGCGCTGTTGCGCTCCTGGATCTGCAGCTTGAAGCCGCCGGCATTTCCGACACCGCGGATCGGCGGCGGCGGCAGTGCGATAATGAAGGCTTCCTTGATGCTTTGCAGGCTGCCGAACAGATTGCCGATGACCTGGGTCGCCGACTGGTTGGCTTTCAGTCGCTCGTCAAAAGGCTTGAACCTGGCGAAGATCACGCCCGCATTGCTGGCGTTGGTGAAGGTCGCGCCGGAGAAGCCGGCGAAGGCGACTGCGTAGTCGACGCCGGGCGTTTTCTGGATGATCTGCGACGCCTGCTGGATGACCGCATCGGTCCTCGACAACGAAGCGCCGTCCGGCAACTGGACGACGACGATCGCATAGCCCTGGTCAAGCGACGGAATGAAACCGCGCGGCACCGCCTGCACCAGGTAGACCGTGGCGTAGATGAGGCCCGCGAAAACGGCCAGCATGGCGGCGATCGTTATCCACGAGCCGATCAGCACGCGGATGATGCTCGAATACCAGTGGGCGACCCTGTCGAAGCCGCGATTGAAGCCGTCGGCGAGCGCCCGTCCGAACCGCGCCAGGAAAAAGCGCGGCGGCGCCGCCGCGGCGTGGTGCGGCTTGAACAGCAGTGCGGCCAGCGCCGGCGAAAGCGTCAGCGAATTGAATGCCGAGATCGCCGTCGACACCGCGATGGTGATCGCAAACTGCAGGTAGAACTGCCCAGAAATGCCGGGGATGAAGGCCGTCGGTACGAACACGGCTATCAGCACCAGCGAGATCGCGATGACCGCGGTTCCGACTTCGTCCATGGTCAGGTGCGACGCCGGATTGGGCGCCAGCCCTCTGGCGATATTGCGCTCGACGTTCTCGACCACGACGATCGCATCGTCGACGACGATGCCGATCGCCAGAACGAGGCCGAACAGCGTCAGCATGTTGAGCGAGAAGCCGGCGGCGTAAAGCACCGCCAGCGTGCCGATCAGCGACACGGGGATCGCCACGATCGGCACGATCGCCATGCGCCACGATTGCAGGAAGACGATGATGACGATGATGACCAGCAGCATCGCCTCCAGGATTGTCTTGTAGACCTCCCGGATCGACTCGGCGACGAACTCGGTCGGATTGTAGACGATGTCGTAGCTCAACCCCTTCGGGAAGTCGCGGGAAAGCTCCTTCATCTTGTCCTGGATTTCCGCGGCTGCGGCAAGCGCATTGGTGCCCGGCCGCTGGAAGATGGCGAGCGCCACCGCCGGTTTGCCGTTGAGATAGGAGTTGGTGACGTAATCCTTGGCGCCGAGCTCGATGCGCGCCACGTCCTGCAGCGAGATCAGGCGGCCGTCGTCGGTCGATTTGACGATCACGTATCGGAAGTCGCGTGCGTCGTTGAAGCGGCCTTGCGTGGTGACCGTGTACTGGAACGCCGTGCCGGTGCTGGTCGGCGGCGCGCCGATCGCGCCACCCGACACCTGGACGTTCTGGTCGCGCAGCGCCTGCACCACATCGCCCGAGGTCATCCCCAGGGCGGACAGTTTTTCCGGATCGAGCCAAATGCGCAGCGAATATTCGCGTTCGCCGAAGATGATGAGGTCGCCGACGCCGTCGAGTCTGAGCAGTATGTCGCGCACCCGCGAGCGGGCGTAGTTCGAGACGTAGAGCTGGTCGTAGGTATTGTCGGGCGACAGCATGTGCACGACCATCATCAGGTCGGGCGAGCTCTTGGTGGTGGTGATGCCGAGGCGGCGGACTTCTTCGGGCAGGCGCGGCTCGGCGACCGACACGCGGTTCTGCACCAGCACCTGCGCCTGGTCGAGATCGGTGCCCAGCTTGAATGTGATGGTCAGCGCCATCGCCCCGTCGCCCGACGAATAGGACGACATGTAGAGCATGCCCTCGACGCCGTTGATCTCCTGCTCGATCGGCGTTGCCACCGTCGCTGCGACCGTCTCGGCGTCGGCGCCCGGATACTGCGCGCGAACGACGATGGTCGGCGGCGCGATCTCGGGATATTGCGCGACCGGCAGCTGGGTATAAGCAATCCCGCCGAGGATCAGCAGGACGACCGAAACGACCGATGCGAAGATCGGACGGTCGACGAAGAAATGTGCGAACCTCATTGCTGCAACTCGGCGATCTCGGCCTTGGGCGGCAACGTCACCATCTCGACCTTCACCTTGGTGCCGGGCCTGGCGTGCATCAGCCCGTTGACGATGATCGTCTCGTTGCCGGTCAGGCCCTGGCGGATCACCCGGTAGCCGTCGAGAAGCGGGCCGGTGCGCACGGGCTTCGCCGACACCATCCCGGCCTCATCCACCGGGAACACGATGCGGCGATCCTGATCGGCGCCGATCGCCTCGTCGGGCACCAGCACGCCGCTATGCGGCAGCGACCCCGGCACGTTGATGCGCCCGAACATGCCTGGCTGGAGAATGCCGTCGGTGTTGGGAAACCTTGCACGCACCCGCATGGTGCCGGTCGCGTTGTCGATCCGGTTCTCGGCAAAATCGAGCTTGCCTTTGAATACCGCCTCCGTGCGGTCGGCGACACGAACCACTACCTCGAGCCCGCCGGCACCTTCCTGCATGCTGCCGCCGCGCTCCTTCGCGTCGCGGGCGTAGCTGAAATACAGGCGCTCATCGACGTCGAAATAGAAGTCAATCGGATCGCGCGTAACGATGGTCGTCAGCAAGGTGGAATCCGGCTGCACGAGATTGCCGACCGACACCAGCCGGCGGTCGATGCGGCCGGACAAGGGCGCCTTGATCTCGGTGAATTCCATGTTCAGGCTGGCCGTCGTCAGCGCAGCTGTCGCGCCCTGCATCTGCGCCTGCGCCGAAAGGTATTCCCGCCGGCGGTCGTCGAGCGTCGCGGTTGAGATATTGCCGGTCTTGGCGAGTTCGTCGGCGCGATCCAGCTGCATCTTGGAGAATTCGAGCAGACTCTTGGCGACGTCCACTTGCGACTTGGCGGCATCATAAGCCGCCTGGTACGGACGCTGGTCGATGGTGAAGAGCAGGTCTCCCTTGTTGACCAGTGCGCCGTCCTGGAAGCTGACCTTGTCCAGATAGCCGCTGACGCGCGAACGGATGGCGACCTGGTCGACGGCTTCGAAGCGCCCGACGAACTCGTCGTCTTCGACGATTTCACGGACCACTGGCTTGGCCGCCGTCACCACGGGTAGCTGCTGGTCCTGCGCAAACGCAGTGCTGAAAGCCATGCCGAGCAGGAATGTCGCCGATACGGCGGCGCGGGCAAGCCAGTCGGCCGATCGACGGGCTCGCCCGCCCGCGTCGCGATGCAATTGTCCATTCTCTAGGGTGTCCATTTGCGTCCCCGCTCGCTGGACCCGGAGGCCGGTTGATCCGCTTCTACGTTCAGGCTACTCGTCGAAATCAGAGCACTGCAGTGTTGTGCATGGCAAGATGATCATTTTCCATGTGGGCTGAAATGTCCACCCTGTGACTGCCCCGCCACCCGCGACTGGCGACGCAGATCCACCGGGCGATCCGGGATGCCATTGAGACGGGGCGGTTAGACCTGGGAGCAGACCTTGGTCCCGTCGGGCTGGACGTCCGCAATCCTTCTTCAAACGTTAAAGCCGCCATTCCGCTATCGTGATGAGTTTCGGGCGCCGGCAGGCGTACGAAAGTCCGCGAGGAAGGAACCGTGGGCCACAGACGATGGCTATGGGGATTTCGGATTTCGGCGGATGTCGGCGATGGCGTGACCGCCGTCGGGAAGCTCAGGGGTGAATGCGGACAGACCGCTTCGTTGCGCCTCCGCGCGGTCTTGTCGGGACGGTGGGCGGCTGGGCGCGGCTCTGTCGGCGTCGATAATCACCATAGACGTGCGTCGATCCGTTGCCGGAGGCTGAGTGCCTGCAGCTGAAGGCTGAACCATTCCATGCCGGGTCATGGCGTACTGCTCCCGGTCGACGGGGAACTGTGTGGCGGTCCGCGCGGCTGCCTCCGTCGTTCGAACACCTCGATCACGATCATGCGGCCGCCACAGCAGGGGCATGGCGGGCGGAAGTTGTCCGGGTCGTCCATGGTGTCATCGTCGGACGGTGCAGCGACGTTCAGGAGTTCACGAGCAAGCGCGAGGCTCGCCTTGCGAGCAGAGCCGGCAAGCAGGCCGCAATGCCGGATGCGGTGGAAACCCTTTGGCATGACATGGAGCAGGAAGCGGCGGATAAACTCGTCGGTCGCGAGCGTCATGAGCTGCTGCCGGTCGGCGCCTTCGCGACGATAGTTCTTGTACCGGAAGGTGATCGTGCGCGGCAAGGGTGCGCCCAACGGCCTCGGCTTTCCGCCGCATGGCGCGGGGCGAAACTTCTCGCGCACTCAGCGCCGCCGCATGCAGGCCGGACGCAGCTGATATCTTTGCGGAGGAGACAAAGGGGATCGAGCCCGCTTTTTCTCCGGCGTGACGGATAATTCGGAACTGCCAAGCGCCTACAAGAGCGCGTCGGCGGTACGTCGCCAGATAGAGCGATACGGCCTCGCCGAAATCGTCGACGCGGTGCTGCCGTTCGGTTGTATTATCGCTGGTGACTGGGAAGCCAACGCTCCTTGGCGCAAGAAGAAACAACGGCAGGCATAGACGCTGTTGACGCACAGATGACCATCCTCTCGGTTCAATCCGGAGTGACCGCGTGGGGTGAAGTCACGGCAACAGACCCAGGGGGCTTTACGTCCGCTATCGTTCTTGCCTGCACTACGAGCGCACCTACCGCTTGGGCCCCAGAGCCACCAGCCTGCAATGCGCCCGCAAGTCGGTCATTGAGGTGATCTTTGCTGTTGCCGATATCGGACGTTGCCGGCGACCACGCTGGGCATCGTAGTTTGGCTCTCCGCTCGCGCGCGAACACATCCTCTAAAAGTTGATGCAATCTCTCAACAAACGTGATAGCCGCCGTCCCCGACTGCACTGATGGCTGCAACAAGCCGCTCTTCAAATTGACGGAGATCAGGGGAATGGGGTTAACCCGGCGCTTGGAAGAACACGGCGATCGTCCGGCGCTGATCTTTCCCGGCCGCACCCCGATCCCATACCGCGATCTTGCGCTGCGTGTCGCAGCGGTGGCAGCCGAGTTCGGACCCGAGAAAAAGTTGGTCGCGGTAGCAGCCGAGCCGACGGAACACGCGGTCATCTCTTATTTGGCGGCAATGCACGGCAGGCACGCCGTCGCATTGATCCCGCCCTGCGACGCGTCGGCTCTGGACGACTTTGTCGCCGACTATTCGCCTGAAATCATCTGCAGACGAGTAGACGCCCGCTGGCGCTGCCGCACGGGAGCTGGGGAGTCCAATGGCGCACTGCATCCCGATCTCGCGGTGCTGCTCGGTACCTCCGGCAGCACCGGCAAGAGCCGGTATGTTCGCCTGTCAGCTGCAGCAATCGAGGCCAATGCTAGAGCAATAGTCAGCTATCTGGAACTCAGCCATCGGGACCGGGCGGCGCTTATCCTGCCATTCCACTATTCTTACGGCCTCTCGGTCCTGAACTCTCATCTAGAGGCAGGTGCCAGCATTTATTTCCCGAAACACGGTGCCTCCCACTCCGCCTTTGCTCAAGAGATGCGCGAAGCGAGCTGCACCAATATCAGTGGCGTTCCCTACTCCTTCGAAATGATGGACCACGCCGGCTTCCGGAGGCACGACTTGCCTGAGTTGCGTTTCATGACGGTAGCCGGCGGACGCATGCAACAAGCTCTGGCCGAGACCTTTCGGCGTCATCTGGCGGACAACTCTGGCTGCTTCTTCATGATGTATGGGCAGACCGAGGCAACCGCTCGCATCGCCTATGTTCCCCCCGGCGAGCTCGAGGGCAATCTGGGCAGCATCGGCATTGCCATCCCGGGCGGCAAACTCCGGTTGGCTGATGAAGACGGCCGGCCAATCGAACAAAATGGCGAGCCGGGCGAACTCATCTACAGCGGTCCCAATGTGATGATGGGGTATGCCCATCGACGGGCGGATCTGGCAACGGCGCACGAAGTCGCGGATTTGCGTACAGGCGACATCGCAAAGCGTGATGATCGCGGGTTCTATTCGATAGTCGGTCGCCGCAAGCGGATGTCGAAGATCGCGGGCCTACGCCTGAGCCACGACGCGATCGAAACGGCGCTTGAGAAAGCTGGGATCGCCGCAGCAGTCGTCGGAGACGATGAGCGCATTCTGGCGATGGTGACGACACCCAACGTCGACGACAACGAGGTGCTTCAGGTCATGATGGCTGCAAGCGGACTGCCAAGGCCGCACCTCGAAGTCGCCAGGGCGACATCGTTGCGGAAACTCGCCTCGGGGAAGGTCGACTATGCTTCACTCCACGCTCGCCTGCGAGCCCCGCGTCAGCAGATGGCCATGAATGTCCTGGACGCCTTCAGGAATGCGTTCTATCCGCGTCAAGTTGGTCCCAGCGACACTTTCGAAAAGCTCGGCGGCGACTCGCTGCTCTATGTGCAGCTCTCGCTGACCTTGGAACGTAAACTCGGGAGCCTGCCGCAGGGTTGGGAAACCATGCCCGTTGGCGACCTTGCCCAAACCGCCGAACCCAGGAACCATAATCGGTCCATCGATAGTCAACTGGTCCTGCGTGCTGCCGCAATCCTGCTAGTTGTTATCCATCACGCAACGCTCTGGCCCATTCCGGGCGGAGCCGCCACACTCGTGATGCTGGTCGGGTTCAGCCTAGCTCGCTTTCAGCGCCATCGGCTGTTCGCCGGCGATGGTCTGACGGTGTTGCGGCCGCTGGCAGCCAACCTTGCACTTTATGCGCCCATCGTCGCGGGTTTCTCCCTGGCGCGTCGCGAGGTGCTATGGCCATCGGTCTTCCTGAGTGGCAATCTCGGCTTTGCCACACCGCCGCACATGGTGCCGTATCTATACTGGTTCGTTGAGGCGTATGCGCAGACCATTCTTCTATGGGTGATCCTGTTTTCCATTCCGCAGGCGCGGCGCATCGCAGATGCAATGCCGCTTGCTTCTGGCATTTTCGTGCTGGCAATTGCTGTCGCAGCCAAGTTCCTCACGCCACTCGTCTGGTACATCGGCGGGCCGCAAATATTCACACTGCCTGACATCCTTTATTTGGCCATCCTAGGCTGGTGCCTGTACTTCCTCGACACACCGCCGAAACGGAAGGCGTTCTTTGCCGTCGCCACTGTTCTTTGTCTGGTGCTGGCCTGGTGGGGCGGCAATTGGACAGGCTCCTGGGTCAAGTTCATGCTGGTGCTCGGCGCGGTCTTCGTCCTGCTTTTCATTCCGCGCATTACATTGCCCACTTGGGCGGCGCCGCTCATCCTGCCGGTCTCTGCCGCCAGCTATCACATCTATCTTTTTCACCGCGTAATCCCCGACTGGCTGCTTCCGCAACTCGACCTGGGCACGCAGCAGCCTTCCGGGCCGGCAGCGGCCATTTCGATTGGTCTCGCATCAGGCTTGGCAGTATTCTGGTTGCAAAAACAATTTATTGGCTGGCTTGCATATCGGCGAGCCTCCCGCCTCGGTTGGCGGAGCCATGTCGTCGGTGGCCCGTTGGAAGCAGCCGAATAAGACAGATTGGCCGGAGAACGGGGACGCCACTTCGACAAAGTCGGCTTGGCCGATCTTGGCCATGGCGGCGAGCAGGTGGAAAAGGGGAAACGGTTCCCACAGATCGCAGCTTGCGGCGCCTCGATATCCGGGTCCAGCTGGTGCCGACAGTGTCGTGCCCCTCTAAGCTTTGGAGTTAATTCCAGGACTTAGCGTTGAACAATCGGCTCACAGCTAGGCCAGGACGAGAGTGTTCTCGGGTGCGAACGCCCGGCGCGAAAGACGCCAGAAACTGCCGGTCCGCTTCCCGCCCCAAGAGCTCTCAGCACAGCCGCCAGTGAGCAGGCGGCGTCGGTAAGATGGAAACTGTAAGTTATGTGCAGCGCCATCTATGGAAAGCGCTGCAACTCGGTCAGGCAGATGCTAGCTTCCAACTTGTATTTTCCGCCTATCTGGGTTTCATAAGTCGGCAAATTACTTAGGGAGGAATTCAACATGATAAAAAGGGCAATTCTCGGCGCCGGTATCCTTGCCGCCGGTATGTGGAGCGCGTCGTCATCGGCGTCCGCCGAAAGCCTGACCATGTATTGCGGCGTCGACGAGGTCTGGTGCCAGCAAACGGCGCGGGCGTTCGAGGAAAAGACCGGCATCACGGTCGACATGACCCGCAAGAGCGCCGGCGAAATCTACGCGCAGCTGCGCGCCGAGGCGGCCAATCCCAAGGGTGACATCTGGTGGGGCGGCACCGGTGACCCGCACCTACAGGCGGCCGAGGAGGGTCTGACCGAGGAGTACAAATCACCCCTGATCGACCAGTTGCAGCCTTGGGCGATCAAGCAAGCGGAAACATCCGGCCACCGCACGGTCGGCATCTACTCCGGCGCACTGGGCTTCGGGTATAACAAGGATCTGCTCGTCAAGAACAATCTGCCCGAGCCGAAATGCTGGGCCGATCTGATCAAGCCGGAGTACAAGGGACAGGTTCAGGTCGCCAACCCGAATTCCTCAGGTACCGCCTACAACATGCTGGCGACCATTGTCCAGCTGTTCGGCGAGGAGAAGGGTTTCGAGTACTTGAAAGCCCTGCACAAGAACGTCAACCAATACACCAAGTCGGGTTCGGCGCCGATCAAGGCAGCCGGGCTTGGCGAGACCACGATCGGCATCGTCTTCATCCACGACGCTGTGTCGCAGGTCGTTGCCGGCTTCCCAATCGTTCCCGTCACCCCTTGCGAGGGAACCGGCTACGAGATCGGCTCGGAATCGATCATCAAGGGCGCCCGCAACATGGAAGCCGCGAAAAAATTCTACGACTGGGCGCTCGAGGCCGATGTCCAGTCTAAGGCGCAGGATGCGGGGTCGTTCCAGGTTCCGTCGAACAAGGCGGCAAAAACCTCCGACAAGGCGCCGGACCTCTCGGCCATCAAGCTGATCGACTACGACTTCAAGAAATATGGATCGAGTGAAGAGCGCAAGCGCCTGCTGAAAAAGTGGGACGAGGAGGTCGCGTCCCTGCCTCAATAGCCGATGCGCTTTCGCCAAACCCGCTGGCCCCTTGAACCGACCGCCGTCCTTTGGATGGCGGTCGGTTGGATGGGGTTTGCCTTGCTGCCCTGGTACGGCATTGAGGACGGGTTCTTCGGCCTTTCCTGGCTGCTCGACGGCTACCCGTTCGACAGCAAATTCGCACCGGCGCTGGTTCTGGCCCGCAAGGGCGAGAAACTGTGGTTGGCGCCGCTCGGCTTCCTGCTGGCGGCGCCGCTGCTTCTGTGGGGTCGCAACAAATCCGATCCCTTTTTCGGCCGGCTACTCGTCACTGTCGGCGCTGCGGGATTTGGCTGGCTTCTGTTCCAGGGCTTCGCCATCGGGTTGCACGGCTGGCAGGTCAGCTGGCTGACGAGCCTGTTCGGCGATCTAGACGACCGCCAGTTCGGCATGGGTTACGGCGCCCTGCTGGTCAGCGGCGCCTTTCTGTTCCTGTTCACCCAGGGTATTGGCGCACGCGGTGCTGTCGGCGGCGACGTATTCGTCGTCAGCTCAATTGGCTTTGTCGTCGCGGTGGTTTCCATCTTCATCTTCATGCCAATCCTGATGATGCTGGCCAACGCCATGCAGACCGACGACGGGGGTTATTCCCTTGTCGCGTTCCTGGCCAAACTGTTCAGTTCGCGCCTCTGGAGCCTAGCTTGTCTCGCCGGCGGCAGCCGCTGCGGCGTTGCCTGGAACTCGCTGCTGCTCGCTCTACTCGTCGGTCTGCTGACCATGTTTATGGGGCTGGTGTTCGCGCTTGTCGTGACACGCACGGGTTTCCGCTACGGCAAGCTGCTGCGGGCGCTGACCGTGTTGCCGATCATCACGCCGGCCTTTGTCATCGGGCTTGCCATCATCCTGTTGTTCGGACTGTCGGGCGCAGTGACGCAGAGCGTCGCCGGCGTCTTCGGCATCCAACCCACACGCTGGGTATACGGACTTCCCGGCCTGCTCATCGCCCAGGTTCTCGCCTTCACCCCGATCGCCTTCCTGGTTCTGATCGGCGTTGTCGAAGGCGTCAGCCCGTCCATGGAAGAAGCCTCGCAGACGCTCCGCGCCAGCCGCTGGCAGACCTTTTGGACCGTATCCTTGCCGCTGATGAGGCCAGGCCTCGCAAACGCCTTTCTGCTCGGCTTCATCGAAAGCATGGCCGACTTCGGCAATCCGCTGGTGCTGAGCGGCAATTACGATGTCCTGTCGACGGAAATCTTCTTCGCCATCGTCGGCGCGCAGAACGATGCGGCACTTGCGGCGATCCTGGCACTGGTGCTGCTAGGCTTCACGCTTGTCGCCTTTTATGCGCAGCGCTTCTGGATCGGCAGGCGCTCTTATACTACTGTCACCGGCAAGGGCGACGCCGGCGTCCATCCGCGCTTGCCTACCGGGCTGACATACGCGCTCTATGTGATCGCCGGACTGTGGACGGCATTCACCGTATTGGTCTACGCGGTGATCTTCTATGGCAGCTTCGTCAAGCTATGGGGCGTCGATCAGAGCCTTACATTGCAGCACTACAAGAAGGCATTCTCCGTCGGCTGGAATGAATTCGGCATCCATTGGTCGGGCTCGGCCTGGAGTTCGTTCTGGACGACGATGGAAATAGCACTGATATCGGCGCCGCTGACCGCAGGGATAGGACTTCTGACCGCCTACCTTCTCGTCCGCCAGAATTTCCGTGGCAAGAACGCCTTCGAATTCGCGACCATGCTGTCTTTCGCGATCCCGGGAACTGTGATCGGCGTCAGCTACATCATAGCCTTCAACGTGCCGCCGATCGAACTGACCGGAACTGGCATTATCCTCGTGCTGTCGTTCATCTTCCGCAACATGCCAGTCGGCGTGCGCGCCGGCGTCGCCTCGATGTCGCAGATCGACCGCAGCCTGGATGAATCCTCGCTCACACTTGGCGCCAACTCCTGGCAGACCTTCAGACGCGTCATCCTGCCATTGCTGAGATCGGCGATGCTGGCGGCGCTTGTCTATTCCTTCGTGCGCGCCATGACCGCGATCAGCGCCGTCATCTTCCTGGTCAGTGCGCGCTACGATCTGTCGACCAGCTACATCGTCGGACGTGTCGAGAACAATGAGTACGGCATCGCCATCGCCTATTCGACGGTGCTGATCGTCGTCATGTTGGTGGTCATCGGGCTGATGCAGCTGGTCGTCGGCAGCCGCAACATCGGTCGGCGCGGCATCCAGAAGGGCGACGACGGCTGGAGCATGCGCACCAATGTCAGCCTGCCCGCAACGCCAGGCGGCTAGACGACAATAGCAGGAGCCGGGTGATGGCTGAAATTCGGGGCAATGCCGCCTCTGTCACTTTCGAGCATGTCAGCAAGACCTATCCGGGCGCGAGCACGCCAGCGGTGAACGACATCTCGCTTGCGATAGAAGCCGGAAAGCTGGTGACGCTTCTCGGACCTTCCGGGTGCGGCAAGACGACGACTCTGCGCATGATCGCCGGCCTGGAAATGCCGTCCAGCGGCCGTATCCTGATCGGCGGCGCCGACGTGACGCGTTTGCCGGCCACCGACCGCGACGTGTCTATGGTTTTTCAGTCCTATGCACTGTTCCCGCATATGACGGTGATTGAAAACGTCTCCTATGGTTTGCGCTTCTCCGGCCATGACAAGAAGGAGGCCGCGTCCCGCGCCCGCGCTGGATTGGCACTGGTCGGCCTGACCGGTTTCGAGGCGCGCCTGCCCAGCGAACTGTCAGGCGGCCAGCAGCAGCGCGTGGCGGTTGCGCGCGCGCTGGTGCTCGAACCGCAAGTGCTGCTGTTCGACGAGCCCCTCTCCAACCTCGACGCCAAACTGCGCCGGCACGTGCGCGAGGAAATCAGGGAGATCCAGATAAAGCTCGGGCTGACCGTGGTCTATGTCACGCACGACCAGGAAGAGGCGCTGGCGGTTTCGGACCGCATCATAGTCATGAACAAGGCAGTGGTCGCACAGGACGGCACGCCACGCGAACTCTACGACGCGCCGGCCAATGCGTTCGTTGCCGACTTTATCGGCGAAGCCAACATCCTGGATTGCGAGGTGGTTTCAGTAGAAGGCGATGAAGCCACCGTCCGGCTGGGTTCGCTTGCCTTGAAACTGCCGGCGCGACGCCAGCTGGCCGGCCCGGCGAAGCTGGCGGTCCGTCCGAGCCGCATCGAGATCGGGCCTGCCGGCACGCCGCAGACGATCGCCGGCAGGCTCGAAAAGGTCACCTATGTCGGTAGCCATCTCGAACTGATCATCGGCACACCGCACGGCCAAGTGTTTGCAATATCGCACGATATCGATGCGCCGTTTCAGGCAGGCGACAGCATCGGCATCGGCTTTCCAGGGCGCGGACCGGTTCTGATCAAAGCTTGAAGGATTGCATGCAGAGTTGGCGGATCTGGGCGAACACGCCGCTGCCGGCGCAAATCACCAGCGCGCCGTTTTCCAGCACCGTCTTTGGGTCGGGCTTGACTATCGTGCCGCCGGCTTCTTCCATCAGCAGCATGCCTGCCAGGCAGTCCCAGGCGTTCATATGCTCTTCGACATAGCCGAGCAGCCTTCCGGCGGCCGCATAGGCGAGCATCAACGCGCCGGATGCGTTACGGAAAAACACGCCGCCCTTTGAAAACAGCAATCCGATGAGCGTTGCGACGTTCTGCATTTCGGCGCGGTTGGAAAAGCCGGTGCCCAACGAGCCGTCGGTCAGGCTGGTGGCCGCGCTTGCCCTGATCGGCTTGCCGTTGAGAAAGGCGCCGCCGCCCTTTCGGCAATGGAACGTTTCGCCCGTAGAGGGCTCGTGGATGACACCCACGACAGTGTCGCCGTCCTTGGCGCAGGCAATGACCACGCACCAAGCCGGAATGCCGCGCACGAAATTCGCAGTGCCGTCGATCGGGTCGATGACCCAGACATGCCCGGTCGATCCGGCGACCGAGGCATGCTCCTCGCCGACGATTCCATCGGTCGGGTAGGCGGCTTTCATTGCCGCGCGGATGAATAGCTCGACCTCGCGGTCGGCCTGCGAAACCATGTCCTGATGACCTTTGCTCTGGATGGCGAGGCTGTCGAGGTCGCGAAAATACTTCAGGCCGAGCTCGCCGGCGCGCTGCGCGAGATCGATGGCGAAATGTTCACGCGCTTTATTATCGGATGTCATGAGGTCCTTCAGAATATGACCGCGGGCTGGAAATGGGCTAGGTGGAGAAACGTAGCGGTCGAGATGAGAGTGTGCAAATGATGAGCTCTGCACGCGCGCGACATGGTCGTCGTTTGTATCGGTCAAGATGTGCGCTACTGCGTGGAGGGCTCGCCTGATGGTCTTTGCGCACCCATCAGCCCCGACTATCCCGGATGAGCTGGCCGACCACAACTAGCGCGCGGTAAGTGAATCGTGCCAGCCACTTTCTTACCGCCGCGTACTTCGTTCGCATTACATTAGACTTGTCTAATGTGCTAACAAGCCAGTCGAGCATTCCCGAACGCTCGCTGGTCAGGCCAAGCGGCCCCTAACCCAAGCTGCTGGGCCGCCCCCTAAGGAAGTGCGCGTATCCCTGATGCGGTCGTCGGTGACCCGCCTCCGTACCGCGGCCAGGATCGCAACCACGTCATCGACCCAACGCCCCGCATCGGTACCGCTCAAACGAATGGCAATTTTCTGTCTAGATGCGTTTAGTATCCATTCTCGGGAGACCCACGCGTGGTCGCGTGGGAGACAAGTGACTCCCCTTTAAAGGCATCGAGATGCTCCGAGCACTGAAAAGTCAGTTCCTTAGACCTAAAGATCGGGCGATTTGCCAGCGGGTTGTCGACCAGATAACCGCCGACGCTAAATGGTACAGCACTTCGATAGACGGTCAGATTCTGGTCTCGACCACGCTGAATCTCTTTCAATCAGGGGTCGTAAACGAAACGAATTTGCTGGCACATGTTCGCGCGCGGCGCCACGACTTCACTAAACTGACAGCCTAGCTCCACCCGGGCGGAAACAGCGCGCTAAGCTGCAGCATACACGTTTCCGCAACGAGAAAAGGCGGCAGATCGAGGGTGCCAGCCCTGTTCTGGCTGAGTATCTTGTAGACACCAGCTTGACGCGCTTCAGAACAATGGTCTCGCCGTGCGGATGTTCGTCGAGGTCATCGATTCCGACCCCATGCTCAGCGATCCGGTCAAGAAGCCGGAGACCGGACCGGATGGCCGTCGCCCTGGCAGCGCCTTCCACCGGCGCAGCGATCTGCTGTTCGATATAATCCATCTCTGGCTTCGCCATGAGGTCGAGAATGTGTGGGAACATCTTGCTGTACACGCGTGGTCGATAGCGGCTCTTTGTGCCGAGAACGCGGTTGGAGCGCCTTACATAGATTTCGCCTGGATCCTCGGCGACGTGATGGTGCATGAGGTCCGACAGAACGGCGTCAACGGTCAGGTCGAATGTTTCCTGATCCCGGTTCCGGCGCTTGTTCGTCCTGAGCCCGAAATATCGCTTCCTGGACGATAGCCTTGGTGTTCTCCGATGCGGCGAACCGATAGGCATTGAAGGGACTGTCGCGCTCTTCCTCTCCGTCATCGAGTTCGGTCACGATAGGGGTAGTCTGATCCATCTGCAAAATTTCTGGTCTTCAAAATAGCCACCCCGCATAACGCGGTCGCATGAACGGCGATAAGCAGGCAAGGTGTCGCGGGAGCGCTCCTCGCTACGCTGCCCTGCCCCGCTTTGCCAGCTTCGCCACGGTCGCCCGAGAGCAGCCCATTACGTCGACAATCTGATTCCAGCTTGCGCCCGTCTTCAGCATCGCCGAGGCAGCGGCGTTCCGCTTCGCGTCCTCCTGCCGGGCCCCGCATACGCCCGTCGGCCTTGGCCTTCTCGATCCCTTGGACCTGCCTCCTTCTTCGGTCGGTGTAGTCCTTGCGGGCAATGGCTGCGAGCATGTCCAGCATCATACTATTGATCGCCTCGGCCATGCGCCGGGAGAACTCGTCGCCTCATCACTGACAGCCTGCCAGGATGTCGGCAGGTCCAGCGCCACGACGCGCACCTGCTTCGCCTTCAGGTCGGCTCTCAGCTTTTCCCAATGGGCCTCGTTCAACTGGGAAAGACGATCAACTTGCTCCACCAAGAGCACGTCTTGGGGATGACAATCGCGCATGAGCCGATCCAGCTCAGGACGCTTCAAGGTTGCCCCACTCTCGTTCTCTTCATACCAGGCGGCCACCGCCAGACCGCGTTCTTTTGCGAATCGTTCAAGGTCTTCCCTTGCCCGTCCTGCGTCTTGTTCCTTGGTTGATGCGCGGAGATAGGCCCTGATGAAAGACATGTTCGGAAACCCTCTTCAGTTCAGTTAAGATGGTTTCCGGTTTGGCTGGTACCGCTGGAGCATACCATACGAGACCAGGCGCCTCGGTGGGTCACTTGGTGAAGGAATAGGGCGTCAGGAACGGCTGACCGTACTGACCGGGCCAAGACCCCAAGAACTTGACGGAATAGCCTTTGAGGAACCCCGGTCGCCGCACAAGGTAATGGGGCGCGTCTCGAAGTTCAGCCATGTTTTGGGAGACGAACGCCATGACCGCGAACGATTGCCGAAACGTTGCCCAATACCCGGTCACCCCAAGCTCCATGCCTTTGACAAACCTGAAGCTGAACTGATTTCCCACATTCTTCCGGCCCTGCGACATGGTGTAATCCGCCCCGAGGATGTCCAGAAATGCTTGGGGCAGCCGGCCTTGAAATCGTTCATAATTTGAATGCCATCGCGCAAACACGCCACCAGCCGGGCCGACGATCTCCCCAGTAACCCAGTGGTGAAGGGCAAACCCCATGCGAGCGGCGAAGGTAGTCATTACGGAGGACATGATCGGCCCGTTCGCCGCCAGCACTCCTCCGCCTTCAACGTAGCGGCCGTCCTCCTTCGGTCTGCCCAGTTCGGCGATTAGGCTGGGATAGTTTCGGCACACCGATTTGACCGACGCTTGACGTCGTCATGCTGTTCAGCCGTCGTCGGGTTGGGCAGGAAGCGGCTTGCGAACGCCGCGACATCGTCCATCTCGCGTGTGCCTTCAGTGACATTGCTTGCAGGTAGTCACTTCCCCGCCCTTCGGTCGCCACTTTCCATCGAACAGCTTGGCGGTACGTGGTCGATGTCGACGCCGCGAGCCGATCCGGCACAATAGATGCAGAACGGCTGCTTGCTCCGTAACTTCTGGCTCAGACTCACCATGTTGGGGTCCAACTCTCCGACACAACATGTTACGGCCTCGCTGGCGGAAAGCGGAGGGCGCATGGGGGAGTCTCGCGCGAGCCAGTTATCCGATCCCCCGCTCAGAAATTTCTACCAAACATTCCGCCCCCTTCACACGAAATCGTATGTTGATTTTTTACCACTGTGGATCATCAATGATCGCTTGGGTTTAGCTTGAGGGGGCTCCCAGGATGGGCGATCAACCGAACTCTCCACCCGCCGCAGCTGCCACGAAGGACCTTGTTCAGAAAGTGATCCTGCAAGCCTCTCGCGGTGAAGTCTTATCCGTAAAGGAGACCATCGCAGAGATACGCCGAGACTCTCCGTATCTGCTGGTTACTGACGATGAGCTGGTCTATCTTATAGTCACTGCGGCCCCGGCCTTCGGACTGTCAGTCGCTTTCGACCTCCACGAATAGTCCGCATGGAAACCATTGGTTCTACCCCTTATAGGACCGAGAGGGCACGGGGGCAGAAATTTCTACCAAACATTCCCGGCCTCGTGGTTGGAACCATTTCCGTTCGGGCGAGTTGCGGCTGACGGGGAAGGGACGCCCTACACACATGATCAAGAAGAACAAAGCAGGCCATCCGTCTGTCTCCAAAGCATTTTCGGAAACTGATCCACTCCGAAGACAATCGTCGTCACATGCACAAGCTGTTAAGGCTAGCAGTCGAACCAGCACTGCCGCCGACCTTAGCGTCATTACTTGCGGCCATTGATCTGGCCAAACAGGGGAAGACCGAAGAAGGTGCCTAGCGGCTGGCTGAGCGTCAAACCGAGGAAAGCATTCCTGGCTGCTGCAAAAGAGGAGGGACGTTACTCCCCCAAGGCATAAACAGGTGGCCGCCGCCGTGAGAACGGCGACGGACCACCTACAGCGGCTGCACATCCACGGAGAACACACGCCGCTGCGAGTTCTAAACCCGGGAGGGCCTGCGTTGTTCCCTACGACCTGGGTTGGTCGGCAGGCTCGTTCCGCTCTAAGTTCCCCTTCCACTCGTGTTCATCGAACCGGTTCGCCATCCGGTCCAGCAGCTTACGGGATGCCGCAATTACGCGGCGGGTTTCATCAAGGGAGAGCCGAAGGTCATCGATGTCTGCGCGCGCGCGACGCTCATTCAACCGAGAACTCGCTATTTGTAAGCGAGAGCTGTCTATTAACTGATACCAATCGGAAACCATCTTTGCAGAGCTAGCGCGCCCGCATCTCAAACTTGATCATAGCCTCTAAGAACGTCTCGTTGGACTCGTCGCGAACGGTCATCACAAATTCTCTATAGGGACCATCCGGCAGCTTATCCTTGGTAATCTCGACCAAGGCTTTCACCGCCTCTTGCTTTGCAGCTTCGAGGTCCGGGAGATCGATACCCACAAGTCAAGGAAGACTTTGCCAGTGTCGGTGAAGTCGAAGAAATAGCGCGGCATCCCTACAAACACAGTAACGCGAGAATGGTTCACGCTTGCGTTGCGATTGGCTGTGCAGCGGGCCCTTGCCGCTCTAATGTGCGCAACGCTAACGAGCGTGACCTGACGTCCAATGATGTCCGCGACATTGGTTAAAAACGTACCCGCCAAGACTCATCGCCCCGATCGGCTTAGAGTTACTTCCGAAAGGAAGCGCTCTCATGCTGCCATTGCCCCACGCCGTCGATCCAAAAGTAGTTGCCGAGATCAACAATCTTCTAGACCAGTACGCCGGGGCGGTACCGGTGCCCGTTCACAAGCTCGCCGCGGTTGTCCGGCTGCGCCTCAGAAGCCATCTTTCCATCGCGACTATTGAGGCGCTGATCGTGGACGAAGCCGAGTGTCGCCACCTGCCCATGCTGTTCGAACTGCCGGCAACATATGAGGCTGTAGTATCATCTGCTCTGGGCCGTGCGATTTGAAGTTTAGGCGCTCTGCCCGTCTGGCAACGAAAGCGGACCTCTGGCTCGCGAAGCGGTATGCCCACGGCCTTCGATGATGAGCGCAGAGCGGCCCCCTCATGGCAACCCATTGGTTCTCCCCTCTGGTGTACGTCAAGACCGACCGACCTGGGGTCACCTACGGCTGCAACAATGTCGAGGGTGCCGCCGAGGAACTCACGAAGTGGACCGAGAGGGGACCGAAGTGGAATCTGGCGGTGCAAGCCTGCAGCGATGCCTTTGAGGGCCGGGTCTCGCCCAACGATGTCCGTAAAGCCTTCGAGGAAGCTGCCGAGGAGGAGGGGGTGCTACGCTAAATCTAGCTAGGTCTCCATTCCGCTTGCCACCGCGTATTCAGATCAATGAAGGGACGATCTGATCATGGTTATAATTCATGCTGCCGCCATTGGTCCATTTCGCAGGTGGTTACGCCTCCGCGCCGAGCGCTCTCTTGTCGGCAACGGACCAGTTGAGCCGTTTACCCGATGACGTCCTTGGCGACATCGGCATCTCACGTGACGAAATCATGTGCGATTTGCGAAGCCGCGCCATCCGTCATGCGGAGGCAGGCGCGGCCGGCACGACGATCGAGCGCACCAGGATCGCTTCGGCCTCGATCCCGAAACGGTTGGCCGCCGGCAGTGGCTACGCCTCGGCCGAGATCCCCTTTGGCTGGTCCACGAGCGCGCGATCGAGCCTTACATCGAGACTTCGACAAGCAGCGGCGCTCGGATGGGACCTTCGAACGGCACTACACCTGCGACCCCAAGGACTGGATGTTGACCGACGGGAGCTGGGGAGGATCTCAAAATGATCATGTCAGTTGTTAAGTCCCTCGCGCCTGTGACGCTCGGCACCGTGCTGATCGCAATCAGTCCGGCTTCATTGTCGGCTTCTGACGCTCAGGACCTCGCGTTCGCTTACGCTGACATGCCAATCAAACAGCTGAAAGACGTCTATTTGGATTGCGAGCGGGGAGGCCGCCGGTGCGCTGGGGCGCTCCGCATCTGCTGGTTACTGACGATAAGCTGGTCTACCTTATAGTCGGTGCGGCCCCGGCCTTCCGACTGTCAGTCGCGTTCGACCTCCACGAATAGCCTCGCTTGGGAGCGTGTTGGCGTTCATGTTAAACCCATCGCCACGGCTAAACCCACGACAAGCGAAATGGCCAGGGCGACAAATACTGGAAGATAATGCATAACGGCTTCGTACCGACCGCCAAGACAACGGTCGACGAACGTTTGGAAACAGTCCCATCACGGTCCCACACATGGCTAACAAAAGGTTAACCATCTCATCGCTAGCGGGCTAGTGGAGAGGAAACTCGCTAGCCGCCCCTAAGGCCCTCATGTCTCGTCACTGGTTCAACCCTCCGGTCCTCGTCAAAACCGAGCGTCCCGGATCATCCGCAACGTCGACAACGTCAAGACAGCCGACGAGGAGCTGATGAAGTGGACGAAGCGTGGCCCTTGGTGGGACCTCGCGGTGCGCGTTTGCATGGCCGTGATATACGACGAGATGGAAGCTGAGGAGGCCCGCAAGGCATTCCTGGCTGCTGGGGTTCTCCCCTCAACCGGTGTACGCTACCTCATCATCCCCGATGCTGATGCGCGCCATGGAATGAGCGTGGGCGCGCTGCCTGCAGTCAGAGATTGCATACAAAAATTGAGCGTCTTCGGGGAACACTCTTTCTGTCTGCCTGTTGGATTTGCCAGGCGCATCCCGCGCATTCAGACAGGAGAAAGAAGATGAAACGAATCCTTTTTGCTTCGGCCGTCGTGGCGGTGTCGGCCGGGCTTTCCGTTGCCCAGACGACGAGCGGAACTTCGAGCGGAACCTCAACGAGCGGAACCTCGACCACGACAACCATGCCCAGCACGACGGATCAGGGGACCGGCACGACGAGCACCGGGACCAACATGTCCGGCGATCAGGGCACCGACACGACCACCACCAGCGGCACCACAAATCCGAACTCGGCCAGAGACTGCGCGCCCGGCCAGCAGACTGGCAGCGCTCAGCAAGCGGCGCCTGGTCAGCAGGACACGACAGCCAAGACCGCCGCGCCGGGTCAGGTGAAAAAGACCGACCAGGGTTGTTGATCTCACATGAGCTCAGGTTAGAATCACCAGCGTGTGGCTGGCTAGCCTCCCGCGACCAGCGGCTGCACTCAACTCGGCTGGCGAGCAAGTTGCCGCGTTGCCGCCAGCCGAACGTCAGTTGAGGAACCTCTGCGCTTTAGGGCAATGCAGCGGCGAGACCGAACCGCCAGAGGCGCAGATCGCCATCGCGCGCGCCATGATGGGCTTGGGCCGGACTTGACGATCGCCAGAACGGCGCCAGATCGCCAGGATGAAAGTCCAAGACCCTGCCTATGACGCCCGAAATTGCCTCCACCTGATTCGCATGGTCATTGAGGAGAAGTGCCCGCCCGGTGTGCTTCCGAGCGAGGAAGCGGTCAACGGGCTCCACGGGCCGCTGCCCATTGTCAGGCCTAGCCGTTCCAATGTTGCAGCTCCACGCACGCACCAGCTCAAGGCTTGGTTTCTTTCTGAGGAGGCGCGCTTGGATCAGGACAATCAGGATGTGGCAAGTTTTCACACGGAGAGGGCTGGTCGCGAACGCCGCCATAGTGTTTCACGAGTTTTGCGAAACCGTAGGCGAAGGCGAAAAGAAGCGCGAGGACAACCGCTATTCGGACGGCCATGGGGTATTGTATCAGGATCCCGCTCAGGAAGGGCGCGGATCACTTCCCTCGCGCAATTTCCTTCGCGAGATCGCCCGTTGGCGCGGCTATTGTGTTGTTCATCCTTTCAATCGTCCCTTGGTGACTTCCCAGCTTGAGCGGCCAGACCGTTTGTCAGCAACTCCCTCCTCATACGACCCGAGCAGTCAGGCGTGTCTCTCCGGAACCACTTCGTCGAACGGCATCACCAGCACGGTTCTGCCGCTGTCGTCGGCGACCTCGAAACTGCAGTCGAACCAGCTGCGCTGGCGGTCCGGCGCCGAGCCAGCGCAGGCTGCGTAGCGCTCTAGACTAACGTCCGGAAGTCGGCAGGGCCTTACTTCGTGTGCCGAGCCATTGCGGAAGTTCGACATCAACGCGAGCAATCGGCCTTCATGTTCTCCATTGTATGGCTTAGACTCGCCGCATGGGACTATTGACCTTCAGCATCAACGTCACCCTGGACGGCTGCGTCGATCACCAGGAAGGAATTGCCGACGACGAGACGCATGCCTTCTTCACCCGCCTTATGGATGAGGGCGGAGCAATGCTGTGGGGTCGCGTCACCTACGAGATGATGGAGAGCTACTGGCCGGCAGTCGCCCGCGGCGACGAGGAGGCGCCGCCGGCGATACGCGAGTGGGCGGTCAAGCTGGAGGCCAAGCCGAAGTACGTGGTGTCATCGACGCGAAAGGCCTTTCCGTGGACCAACAGCCACCACATCGGCGGCGAACTGCGCACGGGCGTGCAGAGGCTCAAGGACGCGACCCCGGCCGGCGTGCTCCTCGGTAGCGGCAAGCTCGCGACCGAGCTGGACCGGCTGGATCTAATCGACGAGTACAAGCTCCTCGTGCACCCCAGAATCGCGGGCCACGGCCCGACCCTCTACCAGAGCGGGCTGCCCAGCACGCGACGGCTCGAGCTGATCTCGGCCAAGCCGCTCCGCAGCGGCGTGGTCGCCATGCATTACCGGCGCGCGCGCTGACCCAGCGCAGCCTCTTCGCGCCCAACTCGCGGGCCTGCGGGTCACAGTAAGCCTTCTCGCCGCGCAACACGGCATACCCGCTGCTTCTGCCATGGGAGCTCGGTTGATCAGGCCGAGGCCTTGTGGGCAACGGCGGCTTCCACCCCGCCCGGAACTTCGTCCTGTCCGCTAACGGGACATAGGCGCCGCGGTGCTTACCGGATGGATACCCTGAAAGTGGACGCTGGCCGCGATCACAAGCCAGATCCCGGCCGAGCACCCAGCAGGAAAGCGCCGACCGGAGCAGCAGCCAGAGACGCGGTGTTCGCATTTTTCAGACTCCCTTGTGAGTCCGGCCCGTCTGAGTTTGATGGAGAAGTTCGAACAGGCGCCAGGTATTGATTGGCAGCAGCACTAGTTCCATCAGGACCAGCGGCAAGCTGCCGATGAGGCGCCGTAGGTAGCAAAGCACAAACAGCTCAGCACGGCCGTGATGCGCAGCCACAGCATGGCTTTCATTGAGTAGGTGAGAACGATGATGAAGCTTCCGAAGAAGCCGAATCTCGGTCCAGGTCACGATCGTATCTCTTTGGTTAAATGAAGCCGGCGGCCTAGGTCAGCCGGCGAAGCCGCCGTCATCGAGAAAACGCTGCTCCTCCGGCCGCATTGGGCGGCCGAGGATCGGGTTGCGGTGCGGAAACCGTCCAAACCGGCGTACGATGTTGCGGTGGTGTTCCGCGCGCATCGCGTCGGAGGGTCCGACCTCGCGGGCCAGTGCCACCGAGCGGTCCTGGTCGGCTAGGTTTTCCGAATGGGCGAATGGCAGCGCGAAGAACAGCCGCCACGAGGGGTGCACCTCATGCTGGAACCCGGCATCGATGGCGGCCGTCGCGATATGTCGGGCCTTGTCGTCCGTCGCATACATGCGCGGCGTGCCTCGAAACGCATTGCGCGGAAACTGGTCCAGCAGCACCAGCAGCGCCAATGCGCCATATGGCGTCGCCGCCCAGTCGTCGCAATCGCCGCACGCCGCAGCCTCGTGCAGCGGCAGGAAGCGCTCGCGAAAGACACGATCGAAAGCCGCGTCCTTGGCGAACCACATTGTGGGGCCCACAAGCCACCAGAAGTCGATGACTTCGGTGGCATCGTGGGGCACATCTTCGAACCCTGACGGATTCTTTCGGTTCTGGATCTTGATCGCCTGCATGATCATGCCGCCTTCACGGTGCTGGCCAGTGCCGGCCAGTCCTGAGCCTTAGCCCAGTCTGCGAACGGAGTCGGCTTGATCGGCAGCACGCTGATCGTCTCACGCATATCGACAGCCAGAAGCGTCGAGCGCTGCCGGTGGATCCAGGCATAGTGGGCGACGACCTGATCGGCCGATTTTTTGCCTAGCATCGCCGTCAGGCGGGTGGCAAAGTCCCCCAGTGGAACCGGATAGTACTCGATTTCGCGGCCGATAATGTCTGAAAGGATATCGGCCATCTGTGGCCCGGTCAGGGCCTCGGGTCCTCCGATGTCGAAGCTCGCGCCCGCGAGCTCTGGCCGCCGCATCGCCTCGACGACATAAGCCGCCATGTCTCCCCAGGAGATCCACGATGTCTGGAAGTCCGCCGGAAGCGGATAGGGGAATACATGGTGGTGCATTATCGCAGGCGCGCCCCAGGGGGTGGCGACATTGCTCATATAGAGCGTCGGCTTGAGGATGATCGATGGCAGGCCGGAAGCCTTGATCATGTCAATCAGTTCCATCTTGGCGTCCATCAGCGCCGTGCCTGAGAGCCGGGAGACATAGCTGCTGGTGTTGAACACCATCAGCTTGACCTCCGTCTCCCGCGCCGCGGTGAGCATGTTGCGGCCGTAGCGCACAATTTCCTCGGGACTGGCATCGAGCGGCAGCGTCAGCGCCACTGCATCGACTCCAAGGCAGGCGAGGCCGAGGCGGCGGGCGTCAGCGAGGTCGCCGCGCACGATGTTGACGCCGTCGCCAAATGGTCGGGCGCGCCTTTGCGTAAAAGGACGCGTACGGTGGCGCCTGCCGCGCGGCAGGCTTGCACGATTGCTGAGCCCTGGGCGCCGCCAGCGCAGGTGACCAGAATTGAACTAGGGAAGTCAGGCATGAGTTTGCTCCTCGGTGATGATGTCTCGCGGCCAGGCAGGACTGCTCCGCTGCGGCCAGCCAATTCGCAGCTTTACTCTGTTGAATCCAGTGATATGATTTCAGGAATATGCTGAACCAAACTGACCTATCTCGCGTCGACCTCAATCTGTTGGTCCTGTTCGAGGTCGTCATAGAGGAGCGTCACGTCGGTCGCTCGGCGGAGCGGCTGAGCCTGTCACCATCGGCTGTCAGCCATGGTCTTGGGCGGCTGCGCTCCTTGCTGCGCGATCCGCTGTTCCTGAAAACACCGCGTGGCGTGGTACCCACCGACCGGGCAACGGAGCTGGCTGCCCCGGTGGCCGAGATTCTGGCGCGGGTACGGTCGGTAATTGCTAGCGCCGAGCCATTCGACTCCTCCCGCTCGACGCGCCGCTTCGTCGTCGGCGCGCCGGACGGGGCCTCGTCCGTGTTCCTGCCGCCGCTGCTCGCCCAAGTGCGCCTGGAAGCGCCTGGCGTCGACATCAGCATCCGGCAATTGCTGCCCAGGCCGGGCGAGCCTTCACCGGCGCTGGCCTGGCGCGATACCATTGCCGAGCTTGAAGCGCGCACGATGGATGTCGCCGTCGTTCCGTTCGACGACTTCCCCGTGCGTTTTGTGGTGGACACGATCTATGAGGAAGATTTCGTCATCGCCTTGCGCGCCGGCCACCCTTTCGCCAGCGACCCAAGTCTCGAAAATTACTGCGCCATGCAGCACCTCGTTGTGTCCAGCGCGGGCGATCCAACGGGTTTTGTCGACAGGGTTCTGGCTGAGAGAGCGCTGTCGCGCCGAGTTGCGCTGACTGTTCCGAACTTCATGTTCGGACTGGCGGTGCTTGCCGAAACGGAGCTGATCTCAGCCTATCCGCGCCGCTTCATCGCCATGCACGCCAGCCGTTTCGGCGTAGTGGGTATTGATGCGCCGATCCTGCTTGGACATTTCAAGATGAACAGCATCGTGCCGAAGGTCGCTATGATGGATGCGGGCCTAGCCTGGCTTGTTGGTCTACTACAACGAACCTGCCAATCTGCCCTGAGTAATGCCGATACCGGTCACCCTTCTTGGTGATGCGGCCAACAGATCCTTGCCGCCACTCGAGTTCGCGATCATGTGAGCCCAAGCCAGGCGGCAAACTCGCGACCCAAGCTGAACTGACCCGGATCGGTGTCGACCATCTGCCTGCAGGAGATCAAGAAGCTGCGTTACCATCGGGCACGTCCGATTCCGCTTCCTTCGCAGCGGTCACAGATCCGACGCCGGAGGCACGTTTGGAAACATGGGAGAGGGTTCCAACGCGAATACTGTCGGAGTGCGTTATCGCTTTTAGCTCACGCCTGAATGCTTCGAGTCGGGGCTGACATTCTGTGAGGGTGCGCTGGTTGCCGGCCGCACGCCACGAGAGCGGCCGAGTAGGCGCGCTGAGTGGCGGTGGTCGCGGAGGCCGGGAGGGCCGCCGCGGCGAGCGCTCCGATGAGAATGCGGTACTTCATGGGGCGACCTAGCCTAAGAACAGATTAGAGCCGCGCAAGTTGCGGATGTCACCGCTTTTGGCACGAACTCGAGAAACGCGCGTAGAGCGGGCCGCCAGCGGCGGGTAGCGGCGTTTGGTGTTGTCGAACGCTCCGTCCTCCATCGCGAAGACACTCCACCCTGCGCTCACCGAGACGGCCGACTGGAGGTTCGGCGCACCGACATGATCGCGGTAGTCCTGCAGCCATTGCGGGCCTCGCGGAGCAGCTGCCCCATGTGGAACTCGTCGCGGCGATTCCGACGTTTCTTCCCGGCGGAACGCGAAGCCGTAGTCGACCAAGAAGTCGTCGCCGTTCCCGTTACGCAGGGCATCGTCGACCCGCGCTGTGCTTTAGTCGCCCCAGCTTGTCCAGCGGCGCCCGCGACATCGCGATGAGCGTCACGTCGCGGTTGTTCACGTGCGTGACCATGCTGCCCAGCCCATCGCCGACCGAGGTGCAGCCCGGGCACGCCACCTTCCAGTCCTCCCCGTACATCAGAGGAGGAGCTGCGAGCGGCCATCGAACACGGACTTGGGCCAGTCGACGGTGGCGAAGGTGTAGTGCTTTTCGACCGGGACCCAGGGCAACTCCCGCCGCTGCTCGGTGACGCCTCATCACTCTCAGGCCGATGACAGCCGGTCGCGAGGTGGTCGTTGCGGCGTTCGCCGTTGTAGCTTTTCAATCTTCGCCAGGGCGTGGCAAAGGCCTTGGTTGATACGTGTTCTCCGCCTTAGGCGGGCGCCTGCGTAAAATCCGTACGATTTTCGGGCAGCATGGCCAGGCATGCTGGGGTCGCATGATTCAAAACGGGGCGTGTGGAGGGGCTAACGGCAAGGATTTTCTCGGAGCTGAACAAGAATTTGAGGGACAACATCTATGCGCATGGTCATTACCTCACCGATCCCAAAGCAGCGCATCCGGAGAAACCAGAGGAGACGGTCGAGCTCCTAATGGCATGCGTTCGACCTGACGCCCGCGAGCCCACGACCCCTCCACTGCGGCGAATCCTTCATTCAGCCCAGGCCAGCTTCGGCTTTGGACCACCGCGCTCATTCGACATTGGCTTGGAAGGCTACATGTGCGTTAATGTCGCACCGACGGACTTTCCGAGGTTCGGAGTCCGCCGAACTACGGGAGGAAAAAATGAAGAAGGACAAGCTGCCCACATCGCGGCGGAGCTTTTTGAAGACCAGTGGTCTCGTTGCCGGGGCGGCAACTGTCACCGTTGCGGCGCCTTGGGTGCGCAAGGCCGAGGCGGCCGAGACGATAACCTGGAAGGTACAGACCTCATGGCCGGCTGGCGTCGGCCTGGAAACCTTTCAGAAGTGGTGTGCATCGATCAAGGAAAAAACGAACGGTCAACTCGAGCTTCAACCTTTCAAGGCCAAGGATATCGTGGGTGATTTTGAGCTTTTCGACGGAGTCAAGAACGGCGTTCTGGAGGCCATGAACTCGTTCTCTCTGTACTGGGCGGGTAAGCTCCCCGCGACCGCTTTCATGAGCTCGTATACGATGGGCCTACGCTATCCGCATGAATGGGACATTTTCTTTTATTCAAAGGGCGGACTGCAGGTCTGTCGTGACATCTACGCCGCGCAGGGCCTCTACTACGTCAACCGCATCCATCATGGAGCCAATATCATCCATTCGAAAACGCCGATCCGCTCCTTTGACGATTTCAAGGATCTGAAGCTGCGCGTCCCGGGAGGTATGATCGCCGAGACCTTTGCCAAGGCAGGCGCCAAGACGACGCTGCTGCCCGGCGGCGAGGTTTTCTCGGCCTTGGAGAAGGGCACTATCGACGCCGCCGACTATACCGGTCCGGCAGTTAATTGGGCGCTCGGCTTCCAGCAGGTGACGAAGTACATTTCCATGGGTCCCCCCGGCCTGATGTCGATGTATCAACCCGTCGACTTGATGGATTTCGCGGTTAACATGAATGTTTGGAACAAACTTCCAGACAATCTCAAGCAGTTCATCGAGGGCGAGGTCCAAGTCTATTCCAACACCCATTTCGGCGCGATCCAGAAAGCCGACATGGACACTTGGCAGAAATTCATCGACGCTGGCACGGAGATTAATCGCCTTAGCGCAGACGACTTGCAAAGATTCCAGGAGGTCGCCGTTCCGATCTGGTTCGAATGGGCCAACAAGGACAAAGATGCCGCCCGCATCTTCAAGCTGCAGCTGGAAGTCATGGAAAACCCAACGGTAGGCTACGTCACGCCCGACATGTATCAAGGCTTGTCGATCAATCTGTAGCCATCGGCGCCCGCCCAGGTAGGGACGGGCGCTTTCTTTCGCTGGGGTTTCAACACCGGCAGTTGCTTCCATGCCATCACTGACCTTCGTCATGCCGCATTGGCTCTACTGGTCGACGCTGGGCGTGTTCCCGCTGGTCGCCGCCTGGCTGGTGACTCGCGAGCAAAAGCGCCGCGACACGGGCCGACCGGGCCTGTTCCTGGCTTACCTTTTCCTGGTCACCGCCGGCTTTCTTGGGATGCACCGTTTCTATCTCAAGAGCGCCTGGGGTCTTGTCTTCATTCCGTTCTTCCTAGCGGTCCTGTGGACTAGCGCGGACATTCGCATTGCCCGTGAAAGCCTGTCTCTCTCCCGCTCCGAGGCCGAGCACGCAGAACGGCTACTTACGCGCGCCCAGTCAGACCTCGCCGCCGGCAAGGCTGGTGCGGCCCAGCGCGTTGCCAAAGCTCAAGCCGATGCCGCGCCGGCCCGTGATCGTTACGCCGCCTCGACCGTTGGTCTCCGTCGCGCGAACGCATATGCACGCATAGCCGGTATCGTGCTTGGGGTCCTTCTCCTCGGCGACGCCTTCCTTCTGCCAGGTCTTGTGAGGCGGCGCCGGCAACGTGAGACCACGCCGACGCCGATATTGGCTCATCCTCTGGAGACAGGCGTGCCCCAAAGTGCGGTAAGGCCGCCATTGCCGTTTTTTCGTCCGGTCGACTGGCTGGTGCGGGTGACGGGCGAACTCGTCGCCTATTGGGCTGTGCTTGCCGTCTTCGCCTACTATTACGAGGTGGTCGCCCGCTACATTTTCAATTCACCGACCAATTGGGTCCACGAGAGCATGTTCCTCATGTTCGGCATGCAATACATGCTTGCCGGCGCCTACGCCTATCGCGACGAGACTCATGTCAGGGTCGACATCATCTACAGCCAGCTTTCGGCGCGCGGTCGCGCGATATGCGACATCATCACTTCCTTCTTCTTTTTTCTCTTTGCCGGTGCGCTGCTTGTTACCGGCTGGCGTTTCGCCAGCGATGCGATAGCCGTTGGCGAGCGGTCCTTCACCGAGTGGGGCATCCAGTACTGGCCGGTAAAACTCACCATGCCGATCGGCGCAGCGCTCCTTATCCTGCAAGGCCTGTCCCGCCTGCTGCGCGATATCGCCACCGCGGCGGGAAGGGGCGAATAGCGATGGGGCTCGAGCTTCCGATCCTGTGGCTGAGCGTCCTTATGTTCGGCGGACTCGGCGTGCTTCTGCTGCTCGGACTGCCAATGGCCTTCTGCACCGGCAGCCTCGCCGTGCTCTTCCTGTTTCTGTTCGGCAATTCGGCCATGCTGAACATGCTGCCCTCGCGAATCTTCCCCTTCATGACGGACTACCAGCTTTCCGCCGTACCGCTGTTCATTTTCATGGCGGCGATCTTGGAAAAGGCCGGCATCATTGAGGAACTGTTCGATGTCGTCTATAAATGGCTCGGTGGGCTGAAAGGCGGCCTCGCCTCAGCCACTGTCATCTCCTGCACCTTGCTTGCCGCCATGGTCGGTGTCGTTGGCGCGACCGAGGTGACGATGGGAATGATTGCGTTGCCGGCGATGCTGAGGCGCAACTACGACGCCAAGCTCGCCTGTGGTTCTCTGCTCGCCGGCGGCACGCTGGGCATCCTCATCCCCCCCTCGGTCATGGCGATCGTTTATGCGGTTGTGGCCCAGCAGTCGCTCGGTGAGTTGCTCGTCGGTTCGGTTCTCCCGGGCCTTCTCCTGTCGGGTATGTATGTCGCCTACGTAACCTTGCGCTGCTATATTAACCCTGCGCTGGGTCCGGCTCTGCCGGTCGACGAGCGGGTGAGCTTCATTGAAAAGCTGAAGCTGTTGCGCGGCACCATCCTGCCTATCCTGCTCATCATCGTCGTTCTCGGTGTCATCTTCCTCGGCATTGCCACACCTGTGGAGGCGGCCGGAATAGGTACCTTCGGAGCCTTCATCGTCTGCGCAGCGCACCGCCAACTCAACTGGGACACCATTCGCGATGCAGGGATCGCCACGTTGAAGGCGACCGCCATGGTGATGTGGATCTTTTTTGGCGCGACGATGTTCGTCGGCTTTTTCATTCTCAAGGGCGGCCAGACCTTCGTCGCTGATTCAATTCTCGGTACCGGACTGGCGGCCTACGGCGTGCTCGCGCTAATGATGGTGATCCTGTTCGTGCTAGGCATGTTCCTCGACTGGGTCGGTATCCTGCTTCTTACCGTGCCGATATTCCTGCCGATTTTGAAGAGCTTGCAGTTCGATGGGTTGTTCGGCCTGCCCGGGGTCGCCCCAGGCGATGTGCCGCTCTGGTACGGCGTCATATTCATGGTAAATATGCAGATGGCATTCCTCAGCCCGCCTTTCGGCTATTCGCTGTTCTACCTGAAGAGCGTCGCCCCACCTCAGATCACCATGGCCACGATCTTCCGGTCCGCCGTTCCGTTCTTGTGCCTGCAAGCGATCGGCGTCGCTTTGTGCATCGTCTTTCCCGCCATCACGCTTTGGTTGCCCAAAATGGTCTATGTGGCCAATTAGACGGAGAGCAACTGGATGCAACCTTCTCCCCTGCCACCCTGCGGTTCGGGTGCGGCCACACGCACACATGCTCGGCGGCAGGGTTGCGAGCCTCGAGGTCCGGTCATGATCACGAACATAGCCCACCATTTGAAGCACCTTTTAACCCGTGCTATACGCGGACTTGGCGGGGTCGAGGCATTCCTGAAGAGCTGTTTTCCAAGTGCTCGACTACCCCGAGCAATCGATGATGATGGGAATCGCCGCGGCGCTGAAGAGTTTCAGGCCTGTCGGCGGTCATAGCGTCTGCCGACTGGCGGTCGCCGGCGCTACTCCGCAGCTACACGGCCATGATCTGCGCGACCTAGGCTGCAAGGCCCGCGATGAGATCCTGTTCGGCATCGTCTAAGTCTCCGCTCATCAGAACTTCGCGTCTGCGAGAGCTGCTGCGAGAATATGCTTGCTTTCAGCGCTTGCGCTGGCACTGTCGCGTGGCGAGGAGATCACGCAAGAAATCATCAAGCTACCGGTGACGTTGGTGCCGCATCAGAGCGCATGGTCATTTCAGGGGATGTTCTCCGCAGACCGCTGTTGAGATTCAAGTGATGCTGGCGCCTCTCTGCGCTTCCCGCGCTCGCGTAGCGCCGCGTGCCGGTGATGGGATGGCGCATCAACGGCTCGCTGTGCCCAGGGCCGTACGAACTCCCCCACGCCGTTCGATCAGCCCTCGAGCTTGCCGTTTCGCCCACGAACCGCTTGGGATTAGAGTTGAGAACCTGGCGCACTTCCGTCAGACAGGCGATGAGATCCTGCTGCACCCCGAAAGCAGTCGCGTCATCCGATGCTGGCCTCCACTCCAGCCACATCTTGAATCACAAGCCGACTGATCCGGATTCCCCTTCGATTCTTTTACCGCGAAGCGGTTTCCTGCGCGAAGGGGCAGGAGCCCGCTCCTGCTCCCGAGCTCGTGCCGAACAGCGGGAGAGAGGGGGCAAGGAGACAAATCGGAGGGGTCACCCGCCCGAGGCGAAGCCGAAGGGACGACGCATGATCCGTTAGCGGATCTGCGGCGATCCTGCACGAAGCGCGGGTCAGGCCGGCGCGAAGGAAGGACGCGGAGACCGATTTTCTCCTTGCAGGGGAGAGGGGATAGCGCCCCCTTTCTCCGTCAGGCAAAACAACAGTCGCCCCGCTGGGAGAAGGGGACGCCGCGCCACTCCACTTGAATCTCCACCCGCTTCCGTGCTTGCCTGTCTCCCGCAAATCGCAGAGCGACGGTGAGCATGGCAAAGTCAGTCACCAGCATCGCACCCGACCCCATGGTCGACCGTCTGCGCGCCGCCCTCGGCCCGCGCCAAGTCACCGAACAAAAGATGTTCGGCGGCACCTGCTTTATGCTCAACGGCAACATGCTGATCGGCACGTCGAAGCGCGGGCTCCTGGTGCGCGTCGGCAAGGAAGGGCACGCGGCGGCTGCCGCCCGCCCGTACGCGCGGCCGATGGAAATGGGCGGACGTTCGATGGAAGGTTATGTCCATGTTGCGCCGGAGGGCACGGCCACCGAGGCGGATCTCCGTGGCTGGCTCGACCTTGCGCTGGCATTCGTCGAAACTTTGCCGCCGAAGATCAAATCCGCCGGGATCGCAACGAAGCGGGCTTAGACTAGGCCGCTGGCCCGCCACCCTTCCGCACGTGACGTGTCAGTGTTGTTGTGCTGGAACGCATGGCCCGGGGAGGGAGCGATGGCACTCAATGGACATTGCATGTGCGGCGCGGTGACGTGGGTCTACTCCGGCGAGACCACCCGCAGTTCCGCAGCTATCTTGCCCGCAAGCGGCGCAGAGCTGGCCGTCGTCTACTACTCCGGCCATGGTGTCCAGATCGACCGCGAAAACTTCCTGATCCCCGTCGATGCCTCCCTGAAGCAGGCGGCGGACATTGAAGTCCAGACCCTCAAGCTCAATGATGTGCTGGAACAGTAGGCTTCGCCATTTTCAGGTACGACACCGCACGGACCTCCTTTTTCGTGCAGCACGCTACGCTTTGACGAGTGCCTTGCGCGCCTTCTTTACCGGCGACTTGACGGCCGTTGCGGTTGTTGTCGCCGTCGCGGGGCGAGCAACTCGTTTTGGTTTTTCTGCCGCGGCTGGTGCGGGCGCTTCCTTGCGCCCGAGCCCGATTGATTTCGCAAGAGCCGAGCGGGTGGCTGCGTAGTTCGGCGCCACCATCGGATAATCTGCGGGCAGGTTCCATTTCTGGCGGTATTGGTCCGGGCTCAAATTGTAATGCGTCCCAATATGACGCTTCAGGGATTTGAATTTCTTCCCGTCTTCCAGGCAGATGATGAAATCAGGTGACACTGATTTCTTGATCGGCACCGCCGGCTCCAGTTTGATTGCAGCCGGGGGGACAGGCGTGCCGATCCCTTGCAAAGCAACATAGGTGTCCCCAATCAGCTTCGACAACTCGCCGACCGGCAGCGGATTGTTCGACACGTAGGCGGAAACGATCTCGGCGGTAACCGATACCAGATCAGCTTGGTCGTTTAAATTTGGAGAAACGGTCATCGAGCTTTCCTCTTGTCCAATGGCGTGCGGTGAAACAGATGGGTGGTTAACAATCAGCAATAGTTCGTTGTCCCGCCAACAAACCTTATTCGCCACAAATATCAAGCCAGCAAGCTTCGCTTTCATCGACTCACCCTGGGACGCGCTCGATCTCGATAGCGAGCGGCTGACAAGCTGGCACGCCCAGCATGGCTGGGCCGCTTGCCCGCGACCGACGGATCATCAGCGCGACCGGCATGCTGAATGGTCAGTGAGGAGACGTCCACCTTGACTTCGGCACTTCGGCCGGCACCTCGACGTGCAAATCCCTGGGCAGATCACGAGAGCCCTTCTAAGCCACACCGCGGCGGACGCATCAAGACGAGCATGCGCAATATTCTTGCGCGAAATATTCCGGACTGAGGGCAAAGCAACGATGACCAACCGTACGTTTCTTACATCCAATTGAAGCCAACCAAGAATAGATTATTATTCCGCTGGGGCGTATCGTTGGGGGGGTGGATGAGCAGTGTTCAAAGGGTAAGTCCAGTTCTAGAACAAGCAATCGCTGCACTTCTAAACAGGGCCGAGTATGACGGCACCGTTTCGATCAAAGCGGCAGTGAAGGAAATTAGGCGGGCTGCGCCTTATTTGGCCGCATCCGATGAAGAGCTAACCGAGGCGATTTTCGAAGTATCTGCTGCCATGGGCCTGTCTCAATAAGTGGCATTGGGTATACTGGCGATCTGGCTTTGTTAAAGCAGGTCTTTGATCGTGTCTGCGCCGAGGCAGGTATCTCCGTTGGTAGCATGGAGGCGGAGCGCCTGAGCGTGAGCGCAATGGCACTCTTCTCGGACGGCGAGTTCGACGAGGCCGTTCTTTATGAACGCCTTCGGATTGTTACCCGCTCCCTGCCGAGATGAGACTGAACATGACCGCCGACCTCCAGGAAATTCTAGCGAGCATTTCGCTCGATACGAAATCCTCCTGTTGATACAGGAGAGGCAGTTTGCCCGCGTTGCACTGCTGCGCGAGATCGGGCCGACTTTTTTGTGGCTGATATGTGCCCAATGAATTTTGCGTGGGCGCGAACGGACTTTTCGCCCTCTAAATGGCTGCTGCCTAGGAAGCAGGATGCTAGGCCGCCCCTATTAAAGCGCCGCCTGAAATCGCGCCAGACGCAGCGAACTCGATTGACCTTTGCGCGAAACGCCATGCGTGACATCGACCTGAACCTGCTCGCCGCCCTCGACGTCCTGCTCCAGCAATGCAGCGTGACAAGGGCTGCGCTCAGGCTCCGGCTCAGCACCTCCGCGTTGAGCCGCACCCTGTCGCGGCTCAGGGAGGCGCTCGGCGATCCGGTCTTGGGGCCTGCACAGACGCGGCGGCAACCGGCTGGGCCTCGGTCAGAAAAGACAGCACGGCCGTGGGTAGCGCTGCGCAATTGGGCGCATAAATGCCGCAACGCGATATAAGACTTCTCTTGTTGACGCGCTTCCCCAGATATTGCCAGACGGTGCGGGTGGCGTAGGGCAGATTGTTGTTTCGCCACGATATGCCCATAGTGACGCCCCGCAGGTAACGCCGCTGGTACGTTTCGAACGGCATGAGGATCGTCTGTCCAAAGGTTGGGGCATCGCCGCGCGTCAGTTCCGTCAAAAAGATGCGCTGGTGCCGACGCCGCGAGCCCCGTATAGCGTGAACGCTGCACGATGCCGTTTTCGGCATCTTCGATGCGCTCAAGCGAGGAAACCAGAACTTGTCCGCCATTCTCGCGCAAGTGAGCGCAGGCGCAGACGATCCGGTCAGGCCAGGACAGCGACGTGTGCCATGCCTGGTAGAATCCGAGATATGGTCCGAGTGCATGCAGGTCACCAGGAAAGGCGTCCGCCAGCGGCCCTTGGAGGGCCGTTTGTCGGCGCCGCTCGCTCAATTTGCTGCGGAAGACGCCAGGGGACAGGTCGAAATCGGCTGGTTCGAGGCCAAAGGCTGCCGCGATCGTCAGGAGATTATGGGCGGAAGGAAGGGTTCCTGCATTGAGGTAGCGGTTGAACTGCTGCCGGTTGATACCGATGGTGCGGCATAGATCGGATACCGATCTGTGGGTGCTGCAGGCAAGTTTCAGGTTGCTGCTGAAATTGGCCCATGGGTTGCTCATGGAGACAGTATAAAGTTGCTTAAAAACGCTTCAAGCGACGAAATTGCGTTGCCGCAGGCTCTGCCTAGGATCGGCCACAAGGCTTCAGTCCAAAGGAGAACCCAATGAGCGCTTCCAGCAGGTTATCGAGTCTCTCACGCCGTGATCTTCTTCAAGCGGGGGTGGCTCTAGGCCTTCTCGCAGCCGCAGGCTCGCTGGCGTCACCGGCCGCGGCGCAAACGCCAGTGCGCGGCGGACAGTTGCGGCTGGGGCTCGATGGCGGCGCCTCCGCCGATACGCTCGACCCAGCCCTGGCGTCCGCCAGCGTCAATTTTGTGATCGCGCATTGCTGGGGCGATACGCTGGTCGAATCCGACCCCAAGACGGGCGCGGCGGTTCCCTCGCTGGCCGAATCCTGGTCAGCGTCGGCCGACGCCAAGGAGTGGACCTTCAAGATACGCAAGGACGTTCGTTTCCACGATGGCAAGGCATTTACCGTTAGCGATGCTGTCGAGACGTTGCGCCGCCACGCCGGCAAGAAATCGCAATCGGGCGCACTCGGCCTGCTATCCGGGATAGACCGCATCGAGGAACGGTCGGGCGACATGGTGGTGATGCTGAAGGAAGCCAATGCTGACTTGCCGCTGATATTTACGGATTATCATCTTCAGATCCAGCCGGGCGGCGGCGTGGAAAAGCCGACAGCTGCGATCGGCACCGGTCCCTACAAGCTGGCTGCGTTCGAGCCGGGCATTCGCGCTGCTTTCGAAAAAAACGAGGACGACTGGCGCCAGGACCGGGGCTACGTCGACAGCGTGCTTATTACCGTGATGAACGACCTGACCGCGCGGACCAGCGCGTTGCGATCCGGTCAGGTCGATTTCATCAGCACCGTCGAACCGAAGATCGCGCCGTTGCTGAAGCGGGTTCCGGGCGTCGAGATCCTGCGCACCTCCGGCAAGGGTTTCTATTCCTTCCTGATGCATTGCGACACCGTGCCGTTCGACAACAATGATCTGCGTCTGGCGCTCAAATATGCGATAGACCGCGAGGCTATCCTCAATCGGGTTCTGGGCGGGCTCGGCACCATTGGCAATGATTACCCGATCAACGCCAACTATGCGCTCGCGCCTGCCGATATAGAGCAGCGCAATTACGATCCCGACAAGGCTGCATTCCACTTCAAGAAGTCTGGCCTTCAAGATCCAATTCTGCTGCGCACCTCGGAAGCAGCGTTCCCCGGCGCGGTCGATGCGGCCCAGCTTTTCCAATTGAGCGCGGAAAAGGCCGGGATCAAGATCAATGTGCAGCGCGAGCCGAGTGACGGCTACTGGTCGGAAGTCTGGAACGTCAAGCCGTTCTGCACCTCCTTTTGGGGTGGTCGTCCGACGCAGGACGCGCGCTATTCCACTTCCTACGTTTCCAACGCGGGGTGGAACGACACCCGCTTCAAGCGGCCCGACTTCGACAAGATGGTGGTGCAGGCGCGCGGTGAACTGGATGAGACCAAGCGGCGCGTGCTCTACCGTGACATGGCGCTGATGGTGCGAGATGAGGGCGGCCTGATACTGCCGGTATTCAACGACTTCATCAACGCCTGCACGAGCCATCTCAAGGGTTTTGTTCCCGATATTGGCAATGACTTTTCCAATGGCCGCATCGCCAGCCGGGTCTGGCTGGAGGCTTGAACCGGGACATGATCGTACCTTTCCGGCGGCGGGATGGTGTGCTTGCCACCGAGTAGAGCTTTGTGGTTGATCGCATGACGAACAAGAATTTCCGTGTCATTGAAAATGAGTGGATCGTCCTGAAAGACGACACCCGGCTCGCCGCGCGCATCTGGATGCCCGAAACGGTTCCTGGCGGGGTGCCGGCGGTGCTCGAATTCCTGCCTTATCGCAAACGCAACGGCACCGCCGCGCGTGACGAGTTGGCGTGACGCGCTATCGGGTGCACGAGGACACAGGTCTTAGCCGCCATCCGGGCAACGGCTTGTGCACGCGCGACATCCGGCAGGAGGTATGGTCGATAGCGCCCGATAACCCGCTGTCGCTGACGGCAGAGGTCCGCTGGACGTGCTGTGCCGAGCGGGAAGGCTGGCGAACGCAGAGCCATTGCACCACGCATCTCTCCTGCACGGCGACCGAATGGGTGGTTTCGCAACGAATCGAAGCACTGGATGACGGCCGCAAGGTGTTTGAGCGCGAGCGCAATTCCCGCATCCCGCGTGACCACATGTAATAGATCGCCTATCGCTGCGGCTGCGGCAATGCCGTGCATTTCAGCCGGGTGTTTCGCCAGCACACCGGCATCACCCCGACCCATGTAAGGCATCCGAACCGATGCGCAAGCGGCTCTACCAATGTGAACTAATGCGTGACGTGAGTTCGTAACCGGATGGAGCTGCGCCAAGTCCGAATTTCTGCTCGATACTCCCGAAATCCGAGATGCTGCTATATCCCTAAGCCAGGAATTAATCTCGTTCATCCTCCTTAGGGTCGCGTGACCATACGAGAGAATACGAAGGAAATGGGCTGGCAAACCATCCGCTAGTTCCTGTACAAAACGGTGACCCTCAGCGACTAAAATAATCGTTATCCGTCAATACGTTACGAAGCGGTTCGCCAAAGTTGATTCAAGGGGCTGGTACAGCCACTCGCCAATCGCATTATCTTCTACGGATGGCAGCTTTGCGCCGCGAGCCGTTGACGCGGTATGCGCCGCGTCAATGGAGTTAAGGCATTGCTGGACTGCCTAGACATCATAATGCCAGGCCGGCATGGGCAATATGCAAATTGGTGGAAATTCCTGATGCGGCTCAGTTTCGAGAATCGCCAGGGCTTCATCGGATGACCGTGCCTGCCGGAGCTGCTCGCGAACCTGAGATGCCCGAAACAGCCGGCATATTTGGGAAAGGGCAGGGAGGAAGGCGGAAGTGGCAGAGCGCGGCCAGAGTACGGTGTAAATGAGATCGACGGGGTCGTCGTCGGGGCCGTCGAAATCGATAGGCTGGGCCAAGCGTGTCAAAGACGCGACAGGCGAAGAGATCATACCCAGTAGAGCGTGGGGGATTGCGACGCCACGACCTATGCCCGTCGAGCCGAAATCCTCGCGGTCGAAGAGACCACGGAGAACCACCTGCTCGTCAAGCCCGGCTCTTCGCGCAATCCTGATCGCGATTTTTGATAAGGCTGATTGCTTTCCCTTTGTCGCAAGGTCAAGCGAAATGTCTTCCTCTGACAAGACGGGGGAGATCATCAGGGTCAACTCCAAGTCGATCCAAACGCGATCGCAAATCAGCGTTCAGCCGCACTGGTTAAGCAAGGCAGATGAGGTGTGGAGATGCTGGCTGTCCCGGACGCGAAGCCAAGGCTTTCTCGCGTCCGGGCTAATGACCCGTTTTGAGGAGTCTCGGCTGCCGGAAATCGAGGTGGAAACTATCCATAGCAATTCAGAGGTAGTGAAAGATTTTTCGAAATCAAGCAAACAGGTGTGCAGCCGAATAGCAGAAATAATGCACTGAAATGCCAGTTAATTTCGTTTGACGATCAGAACAGTCTCCTGCTTGCTGGCCTGACGCGAACAGGCCGCGCCAGCAAGTGAAATCGGATTCTTTGACCTCGTTCAGATCTTCGGCCATCGCGTTTTTTAGTTCAACAAGGAGATACCGTGATGAAAAAACTCGTCCTCGCAGTTGCCCTGACAGTAGGCAGTTCGCTTTGCGCCATGGCGGCGGATGAGGTCACCAAAGCTCCGCCAGCCGCTCCGTACGAACAGGTCAGCAAGCTTGTGAAGCTGCCGGACTTCCTGCCGGGCATGGGCCAACTTTTCGTTGTTCCGACGACATTGCCTGCCGGACCATTCCTTGCCTATGACCACGATGGCAAGCTTGTCAGCACGATTTATATGCTGCCGACCAAGGACCTCAATCCAGACAAGCGTTTTGACGATCTCGCTTCACCCGGCGGCAATGTCGACCATGTCGATGTCTACTACAATGCCGGCCATCCGGGAGTCGAAGGGCCGCATGTCCACGTCGTTCTGTGGCATGTCTCCGCCGCTGACGAGGCCCAGGTCGCCAAATGACACTCACGCGTCGTGAGATACTAAGCGCGGGCGGGGGCCTTGCCGCCGCCCTCTCGCTCTCTTCTGTGGCAGTATGGGCCGGCGAGGCGATCGAAATTCGGATGCAAGGGCGCGACGACGGTTCGCAAGTCTGGTTCGACCCGATCGGCATTCTGATCAAGCCAGGGCAGACGATCCGATGGACCAACCTCAATCCTGGCAATTCGCACACGACGACGGCGTACAATCCGGCAAACTTCGGGCGACCGCTTCGCATGCCCAAGACGGCGAAATCGTGGGAGTCCGACTACCTCCTGCCCAAGGAAAGCTTTTTGGTTACCTTCACCGAGCAGGGGGTCTACGACTATTACTGTATCCCGCATGAGCATGCTGGAATGGTCGGCCGTATTATCGTCGGCGAACCAGAGGCACATGGCTGGGCTGAAATGGTTGGAGCAAATGGCGACCTACCGGAGGCGGCCCTCAAGGCATTCCCGACTGTCGAAGACATCATGACGAAAAGGGTCGTCCGTCGCGCTTAGATCATGCCCATGAAAGGCACGGCCCTCGGCAACAAGTGGAACCTAATACGACGATACCAATGGAAGCGCGAGTTTTCTTGGGTGTCGTCAGTGACCTATAGGGGCGACTTTCATGACAGGCTGCGTGTTTGCGTGTGAAACTCAACCATCATCTCTGGCAGGACGCGACGCGCGCACCCAAGTGCCGGACGCACCTCGCGATGCCCGAACTGCTGCCGAGCAACGCGAGCGTGCAACGCACCGGCTTGCTGAGCTGGGCGAGATGACGGGCGGTATTGCCCATGACTTCAGAAACCTCCTGGCAGTAATAGAATCCGGGCTCGGGCTCGCTGAACGAAGAGCCGACGAGCCCGAAAGGGTTCGTGCCTACATCGCGGCCGCGCGGGAAGGAATCGATCGAGGGATCGAGCTAACGTCACTGCTATTGGCCTTCGCAAAGCATCAGGAAGTGGATATCCACGCTGGCAATTTGAATAAGTTCCTCACGTCTTTCGAGCCTTTCCTAAGGTATGGCGCAGGGCCCGATGTCCGGGTCAAGCTGGAACTTGGTCCCGATGTCCCGGACTGCTTGATCGATCCCGCACTGTTCGACACCGCAGTGCTTAATCTCGTCATGAACGCACGAGATGCGATGCCAAGTGGCGGGGAGATCCGCATCATCACTGAACGACTGGTGCAGACGACCGCGAAACCTGACCCGCCCGGACCTGGAACCCACGCATGCGTTCGCGTCAAAGACCACGGTTGCGGCATGGCTCCTGAAGTCTTGCGGAAGGTGTTCGATCCATTCTTCACGACGAAGGGTGAGAAGGGTACCGGGATAGGGATGCCACAAGTGCAGGCACTGACCCAGATGGTTGGTGGTCGGATCCGGATAAGCAGTGAACGAGGGATTGGGACAACGGTCGACCTTCTGTTCCCGTCAGTCCAGTCGGATATTTAGACGCTCCACTAGAACTCACAGAATTTGATGTCGCCGCTTGCGACGGAATGCAATCCCATCAGCGCTGGACCAACTACACTCTCGTCCGCACTTGCGGATTGCACCGCATAGACCGGATAGGAGAACTGCGGCATTTCAGGCACAAGGTGCAGTCGGCCCGCCATTATGTGCGGCTGAACCGCGCTCATCCTGAAATATCCGGAGCCGCCAGCCGCGAGAACATAGTTCAGCGCGAGTGGACCGAGATCGAAAGAAAGATCCGGCGCAGCACTGGGGAAATTCATCCCGTGGTGAAGTCCAAAATCCGGTCCCCAATCCATATAAACATAATCGGACCCGTCCATGAGGCGCGCTTCGGAATTGGTAGTCACAAGGACGAGCTTTTCCTCCAGAAGCAGATCGATCTTCAAACCCGGTCTGTGCGGGGGCGCGTACATGATAGCTAAGTCGACCATTCCCGATGCGACCTGATTGATCAAATCCTGCGGCACATCGACGTGTACTCGAAGCGCAATATCCTCAAGCGAGCCGCGCATCCATCGGACCCAATCAAGCAGCAGAGGTTGCGCAAGGCTGACTTCGCTGCCGACCGTCAGAACAGCCCGGCGTCCCTGCGGCACGGCAACCTGATGAAGGGTGCGTTGCCATAGTTGGACGAACATCGGGGCGTGGCGCAGAAATTGCTCGCCGGCCGCGGTCAGCGAAGCTCCGCCTTTGTGGCGAACAAAAAGTGTGCGGCCCAGTTGCTGCTCGAGGTTGCGGATTCATGCGCTTACGGTCGTCTGGGCGACATTCAAGCGCTCCGAGGCCCGAATAAAACTCCCTGTCGAAACGATCTCGATAAAAGTGCGGGCGAGCTCAATATCCATAGGTAATAGCATAAAAATTGCGTTTAAATGTCAATCAAATTCGTTTGCTAGATACTTAGCTCCAGCACTAGGCTCGAAGAATTCCACCAAGCCTAGCGCTGGATGCTGCGCAGCGCCGGTTGGAGCGGGCGCAAGCTCTCTCCATCCTCCCACATCGTTTTGCCTGCAGCGTCACAGGAGAAATCATGTCGACGAGAGAAAAGAGCCAAGGCGATGTGGGGCGTCGCGACTTTCTGAAGCTGTTCGGCGCGGCTGGCGCGGCCGCGAGTACACTACCGCTTGGAGGATCCGCATCGGCGGACGAAATGGTGGCCGCGACGGCCGATACAAAACATCATCGCGGAACCGCCGCCACCGAACCTCAAGCTGGAGGCTCTGGCTATGAATTCTTCAATGTGGACGAATCCGCCTTCATCGAGGCAGCGATCGACACGCTCATTCCCAGCGATTCAACCGGCCCCGGCGCCAAGGAACTCGGCGTTGCGATCTACATCGATCGGCAAATGGCCGGCGGATACGGCAAGGGCGACCGGCTGTATCTGGAAGGGCCGTTCGGCGAGGGCACGCCAGAACAAGGCTATCAATTGCTGATGACGCCATCGGAATTGATCCGGGCCGGCATCGCCGACGTCAGTGCCTATGTGCAGAAAAACCACAAGAGCACTTTCGAGAACCTTTTGGCAAAAGATCGTGTCGCGGTGATGAGCGAACTCGAGGGCAAGATGGTCGAGCTTCCAACAGTGCCAACCGAAACGTTCTTCGGGCTTCTGCTCCAGCTCACGATCGAGGGTTATTTCGCCGACCCGATGTATGGCGGAAACAAGGATGGCGCGGCGTGGAAGATGATCGGCTTCCCAGGCGCCGACGCCATGTACATGGACAAGATCGAACCGTTTCGGAACAAGCCCTACGCGGCCGATCCGAAGGGCATACAGGATCTCATTTAATTCACGCAATAAAAAGGAGACTCTAACATGGCCACCAAACTCAACGCGGTCGATGTCCTGATTGTCGGTCTTGGGTGGACAGGCGGCATCATTGCCAAGGAGCTTGCATCGACAAAGCTGAAAATCGTCGCCCTTGAGCGGGGAGGCCCGCGTGACACCAATCCGGATTTCATCGACCCGCAGATCCATGACGAGTTGCGCTACGCCGCCCGCTACGACCTCATGCAGAACGTGCGGCGGGAAACCATCACATTCCGCAATAATGAATCGCAGACGGCGCTGCCGATGCGTCAACTCGGCTCGTTCCTGCCCGGCCAGGGCGTCGGCGGCGCCGGCGTGCACTGGAATGGCGTGACCTGGCGCTGGCTAGAATGGGATCATCAGGCACGCACCCGGACGGTCGACAAATACGGCGAAAAGCTCGTCCCTTCGGATATGCACCTGCAGGATTGGCCGATCACCTATGACGATCTCGAGCCCTACTACGACAAGTTCGAAAAAACCTGCGGCACCTCCGGCAAGGCCGGCAATATTAACGGTCGGAAGATCGATGGTGGCAATATCTTCGAGGGATCGCGAAAGGCCGAGTACCCCAATCCGCCGATGATTGCCGCGCAGAGCATGGTGATGTTCGAGAAGGCGGCTCGCAATCTCGGCTACCACCCTTTCCCCAACCCATCGTCAAACGCGTCGCGGGATTACATCAATCCGGATGGCGTGGCCTTCGGCCAGTGTCACTACTGTGGCTTCTGCGAACGTTTCGGCTGCGAGGCGAATGCCAAGGCGAGCCCGCATTTTACCGTCATCCCGCTGGCGTTGGAGAACCCGAATTTCGAACTGCGCACCAACTCGATCGTGCTAAAGGTCAATCTCGACTCGACCAGCAAGAAGGCGGTCAGCGTCACCTATCTCGACGCACGCGGGCGCGAATTCGAACAGCCTGCCGACCTCATCATCCTGTCGGCCTATGCGCTCGGCAACGTCAACCTGTTGCTGCATTCGGGGATTGGCGTGCCCTATGACCCGGCAACGGGAAAGGGCGTGGTCGGCCGCAACTATGCCTATCAGTGCGGTGGCGGAGCTACCGCCTTCTTCGACAAGAAAACCATCCTGAATCGTTTCATGGGCGCCGGCGCACTCGGCACCTGTATGGATGATTTCAACGGCGATAACTACGATTTCGAGAAGGCCGGCTACATCGGTGGCGGCGGCATCAGCTGCAGCAACTCGGGTGCCAGGCCGATCCAGTCGCATCCAACACCGCGCGGCACGCCGCGCTGGGGCTCCGACTGGAAGGAGGCAGTGGTCGACAATTATGACCACGCGGCCGGCGTTGGCAATCAAGGCGCCGTGATGGCCTACCGACAGAACTATCTAAGTCTCGATCCGACCTACACCGACGTCTTTGGGCGTCCGCTGATGAGGATGACGTTCGACTTCCAAGACAACGAGGTAAAGCAGATGAACGGTCAGGCCGACATCTGCGTGACAATCGCCAAGGAGATGGGTGCGACCAAGGTCGATCGGAGCATTCCCCCCGTGCCTTATTCGATCGTGCCTTATCAGAGCACGCACAACACAGGCGGGGCAGTTTTCGGAGCTGACCCAAGCACCAGCGTTCTGAACAAATATCTTCAGGTCTGGGATGTTCCAAACGTATTCGTCACCGGTGCCTGTGTGTTTCCTCAGAACGCCGGGAAGAACCCGACCGGACCGGTAGGTGCTCTTGCCTACTGGGCGGCGGAGGCGATCAAGAACCAATATCTGAAGAACCCCGGCCCACTGGTTCCCTCCTGAGGCAACGTCTGCCGGATCCGCGATTTGGATCCGGCAAGGTGTGTGATCCCGATATTGCCAGGGGCGGACTTGGCGAAAACCAAGCCGCCGCTCATTGAAAGCAGCAACCATGAAATCGACCATGCTTGGATTGGCGACCGCGATTCTCACTGCAGTCGGTTCGGCCCATGCGCAGGATTCATCCCCCGGCAACGCCGAAGCCGGTGCCGTCGTCTTCAGGAGGTGCATGGCCTGCCACAAGGTCGGCCCTGACGCACAAAACGGGGTAGGTCCGGTTTTGAACGGCGTCGTCGGCCGAGCGGCCGGTGGGTATCCCGATTACAGCTATTCCTCGGCGAACAAGAATTCGGGTCTGACCTGGGATGAACCGACGCTGACGACCTATCTGAGGGCGCCGCGCAAGCTGGTGCCGGGCACAAAGATGGCGTTTGCCGGTCTCAGCAAGGACCAGGAGATCGCCGACGTCATCGCCTATCTGAAACCATTCAACGCTCAGGGCCAGAAGGTCGGCCCCTGAATCAGACGGGAACCTGTCCCTGGGCAAAGTGCAACCGTGATGAAATTTCTCCTGCACAAGGGTCTGGGAGATTCCACGATCCAACAGATCGGTAGCTACCTGCGTAGCCGCGGCGCGGGCCATCACTGGATCGAGCGATATCGCGGCGACATCTTCGTATTCGTGTCGGATGCGGTCGACGAAGAAATCCTGAGAAGCAAATTCGCCAGCCTTCTCGATGCCGTCAACGACATAGACACGGACGGGACTCGACCTCGATGAGCGAAAAAATCTTCAACGAGAGAGTAAAGTTGAAACGGGCATATGAGAGCCCGGCCGCCGACGACGGCATTCGCGTGCTGATTGACCGGCTTTGGCCGCGCGGGGTCAAGAAGACCGAAGCAGCGATCGACTATTGGATGAAGGAACTCGCGCCAAGCACCGAGCTTCGGAAATGGTTCGGACACGATCCAGCACGCTGGGAGGAATTCCGCCAGCGATATGCGGCGGAAATCCATGAGCATCGCGATGTGCTCGACCGACTACGCGATCTGCTACGGCAAGGCGCCGTCACACTCGTCTACGCGGCTCATGACGAGGCTCACAACGATGCCGTCGTCCTTAGAGAGGTTTTGCTGAAACATCGATGAAACGGCGCGCCCCTCCTCCACTGCCGAAGACACTGGCTTGCGGTCTCGACAGCGACAACAAACCCGTTTCTCCGGAACCAAACCAAGGAAAATCCATCCGATCATCGATGGGCGCGTTCAGTTGAGGAGAAGAACAATGAAATTCTTTGTCGATACAGCCGACATTGCTGAAATTCGCGAGCTTGCCGCCGCTGGCATTCTCGACGGGGTGACCACAAACCCGTCCCTTATCGCAAAGACCGGCCGACCGATCAGGGATGTGATAAAAGAGATTTGCCAAACAATTGAGGGCCCAGTTTCGGCAGAGGTCACCGCGACCGGCTTCGACGGCATGATCGCCGAGGGAGAGCGTTTGGCCGGCATTGCCGGCAATGTGGCCGTCAAGGTGCCATCGACCTGGGATGGATTCAGGGCTTGCCGGGCGCTCAGTCAGGTTGGGCACAAGGTCAATGTCACCCTGTGCTTTTCAGCCAACCAGGCACTGCTCGCAGCCAAGGCAGGCGCGACCTTCATTTCGCCCTTCGTCGGCAGGCTCGACGATCTCGGTCTGGACGGCATGGAAGTGATCCGAGAAATCTGCACGATATACGACAACGACAAATCCTTCACCACGGAAATCCTGGCGTCCTCGATTCGCACGCCTCTCCATGTCAAACAGGCGGCGATCGCAGGCGCCGATATCGCAACCGTACCACCAGCGGTACTCAGAAACCTCGCCAAACACCCACTCACCGACAAGGGCCTCGAGTCCTTTCTCGCCGACTGGGGTAAGACGGGGCAAGCGATTCTGTAATTGCCCGCAGTGGAATGGCTGAGGAAGCCACCATAAAAATTGCACTCAATTACCGATTAAATTCGTTTGCATGATACTGGAGACGGCGGGAAACTGCAGTGTGAAAACCACTCGGCCCATTGCGTCACGTGGTCGGAATGTTTGGCGCAAGTGGTGCTGAGAATCCGAAGGCGCACTAGCCAGGCAGAACGTATCCCCAGTGGGGATTGTCGCTTCGCCGTACGAGCGATTTTGACATCGGATCGCCAAGGAGAAGACGATGGCTGAAGGCCATACCAAATTAAACGGGCCGGATCTGGTCCAGGGGATCGCGTTCTCGGATCTTCCCGATGGCGGAAAGCTCGTCGGCCATTGCGGCGACGAACAGGTGTTGCTGGTGCGCCGCGGGACTGAGGCCTTCGCCATCGGGGCGACTTGCACACATTACGGCGGGCCGCTTGTCGATGGTCTTGTGGTGGAGGATACCGTCCGCTGTCCTTGGCATCACGCGTGCTTCGATTTGCGTACGGGCGAGGCCTTGCGAGCGCCTGCCTTCAATCCACTCGCGTGCTGGTCGGTGCAACAGCGAGATGGCCGGATATTTGTCGGCGAGAAACTCAAACGGACGGCACCGAGGCCGCGCGACGGAAGCGCTGGCCAGGCCCCCGAGAAAATCGTCATTGTCGGTGGCGGCGCGGCTGGTTTTGCTGCGGCCGAAACACTGCGGCGCGAGCAGTACCAGGGCAGAATCGTCATGATCAGCGATGACCAAGCACCGCCCGTCGACCGGCCGAACCTCTCCAAGGACTACCTCGCCGGAAAGGCACCGGAAGATTGGATTCCGCTCCGCGGGGGGAAGTTCTATTCAAAAAACAACATCGACCTGCGTCTCGATACGAAGGCCGTTCATATCGACCTGCATTCCCGCGAGGTTGTCCTCGCGGATGAGGGCAGGATTCCTTACGACAGGCTACTCCTTGCAACTGGAGCCGAACCGGTGCGCCTGACCATACCCGGCGCCGACCAGCCACACGTACACACGCTGCGCTCGTTCGCAGATTCCAAGGCAATTATCGAGCGATCCACGACTGCGCGACGCGCCGTCGTCCTTGGCGCCAGTTTCATTGGCCTGGAAGTTGCCGCGGCCCTGCGCTCGCGCGATATCGACGTTCATGTCGTGGCGCCAGATAAGCGACCCATGGACCGGGTCCTGGGTCCGCAAATGGGCGACTTCATCCGCGCCCTCCATGAGGAGAACGGCATTGTTTTCCATCTCGAGGACACCGCGAGCAGCATCGACGGCAGCAAGGTGAAACTCGGCAGTGGCGATACGTTGGCGGCGGATTTCGTCGTCGTCGGCATCGGTGTGCGGCCGCGGACAGGGCTTGCCGAAACGGCGGGGCTTATCCTTGATCGCGGTGTCGTCGTGAACGCCTTTTTGGAGACGAGCGCACCAGGGATATTCGCGGCCGGCGACATTGCGCGGTGGCCAGATCCTCGCAGTGGCGAGAACATTCGGGTCGAGCATTGGGTGGTTGCCGAGAGGCAGGGGCGAACCGCGGCGCTCAACATGCTCGGCCATCGCGAGAAATTCGTCGCCGTGCCTTTCTTCTGGAGCCAGCATTATGATGTTCCCATCAACTATGTCGGCCATGCCGCGCAATGGGACGAGATCGTGGTCGATGGAGATATCATTGCCAAGGATTGCCTGCTCCGCTTCAAGCGCGAAGGGCGCACGCTGGCTGTCGCTTCGATTTTCCGCGACATCGAAAGTCTAGAGGCCGAGGCGGAAATGGAGCGCCAAATGGCAACCTAGCAAGCGCTCTCGGGCACCGCGATCCGGAGAGAGCTCAACCAGCATGGCGGAGCGGTGTGTCGTCGTGAACGAAAGGAGTTCGACTTATGTCCATAGTGCAACAGGAACTTAACACCAACGGTTTGCGCACGGCTGCGCCCGCTCAGCATTATTCAAAGATCGTCGAGTTCGCAAAGGAGGTTGCCAGGAAAGCGTCCGATGAGACGCCGACCTCGGTTGAGATATTCTCGGACAGCGGCCACTGGTACTGCCGGGTCCGTCGTGGCGATGAAAAGACTCGGCCGATGGGTCCCTATACCAAACAACAGGCTGAGCGGATCCAGGAAGTTCGGAGAATGCTGATCGCCAAAAGAGGTACCGCTCGGATCATGTTCGAGTAGGGCGAGGACCTTCACGATCTCGCCGGCCGGCGCACTTCTCACGACAACGATCGTTCGTAATCAGTTTTTTGAAAACTTTGCGAGGCAGACCTCCGGCTTTTGAGGGTTGCCGCATTGCGAAGCCGCGTTTCGCGGCAGGGCGTCTGTTGACGTTTCCCCTTTGCCGAGCCGGCATCATCTCCAATCCATGGAAGGAAAGCCCAATGGGCTACAAGTCAATCGTTCTCAATCTCGACATCGACGGCATGGTCGCTCCTGTTATCAAGCTCGGTGTCGATCTGGCCCACCGCTTCGATGCGCGCCTGATTGGTCTCTCGGCTGCCGACGTTCCGCCGCCTGTTGTACTGGAAGGAGGAGTGGCCTTCGAAGGAGAGAGCATGATGCGCCAGCGGAAGAACATCGAGCGACGAATTGAGGATCTCCGCGCCGAGTTCGAAGGCCTTGCTGGCGCAAAGGTTGATACGGAATGGCGTGGGGCTGTGGGCAATCCGACCCGCTTGCTGATCGACTCGGCGCGCATGGCCGATCTCATCGTCACAGCGTCGCCCGAGGGCGCCTCGTCTGGCAACGTTCATCGGTCCACAGATCTCGGCAACCTGATCCTTCAGGCGGGGCGACCTGTACTGGTCACCTCGACCAACCAGGAAAATTTCCGAATCAACAAGGTTCTTGTCGGGTGGAAGGACACGCGTGAAGCCAGGCGCGCGGTTGCTGATGCCATGCCCTTTTTGCAAATGGCTCAGGAGGTTCGTGTAATCACGATCAACAATGACGCGACCGAAACCTGGAACAGCCTGAACAATGTTGTCGCCTTCCTTTCTTTTCACGGCGTAAAGGCGAAGGCGGAAGTGTTTCCGGAAAAATCCGATGGTGGAACGATCGCCGATGTGGCCGACGCGGTGCATGCGGATTTGATCATATCCGGCGCCTACGGCCATAGCAGGTTCACGGAGTGGATCTTTGGCGGCGCTACCCGCTCGCTGCTTGAAAATGATCGACTGAACCGGGTCCTGTCAAATTGATCGTGAGACGCAACTTAGTGGATGCGCATTGTCAAAAGCTGACAAATCCGTGCAGGCTGCCGGGTTGACCGCCCGTCAATTGTGACTCGGCTGCCAGGCAGGCTTATCGGAAGAGCACATACTCGTTACTCGCCTTCCGTGGCGATCAACATCCAATTGCGCGTCGTTGACGGGGTTTCACAGGCGAACGTCCACGTATCGATCACCTCAATGACCTGCTGGGGATCGCCAGCGACGATCACATCGTTGGCCGAGCGTGTAACGCTGACCACGTCGGAAACGAAGCGAACGACAATCTCAGCGGTACCATTCTCGTCGATAGCGTCGATGACCTTTGCTTCGCTCGTGCCGATGAACGTCAACTGAAGCATCTCCTCTCGAAGCCGACGTTCGGCGATCGCTCGCTCGAAGGTATCGAGCACTTCCGGCCCGACAAGGCGCTTCAACGTTTGGATCTCGCCGTCCGCATAAGCCCGCAGGATAAGTTCATAGGCCGTCTTGGCACCGGCCAGAAACGCGGCAAGGTCGAAATTCGGGTCGATCTCTCGCATCACATCTAAGGGCGTGCCTGCGGAGGAAGTGTTTTCGATCCTGCCGGTTCGTTGCTCTGCGGGCGCATCTTCCCGCTTGGCCTTGTCGTCGCCCGAGCGCGGCAGAAGTTGGCCCCAACTGCTTAGCAATGCCCAATAAAACGCGATGATCGCCACGATCAGGATCTGGTTGTTTGGATCTGTGGTCTCGGTCATGACGTTCGCCCGACAGAATGTCGAAGCAGGCGCCGGTTCGGAACCGGAGCTGAATTTTTAGACAATGCGCGGCAGGCGTTCCCATTGATGGAAGGGCGGCGGCGACTGCAGCTGCCATTCGAGCGTGGTCGCCCCTTCGCCCCATGGATTGGCGACAGCTTGACGTTTGCGGGTGAAGGCCTCCGCAACCGTGACAAAGAAGAGGACAAGTCCGGCCGTTGAAATGTAGGACCCGATGGACGACACGAAATTCCAGCCGGCGAAAGCGTCGGGATAGTCGGCATAGCGCCGCGGCATGCCGGCCATGCCGAGAAAATGCTGCGGGAAAAAGACCAGGTTGACGCCAATGAACATCACCCAGAAATGCAGCTTGCCCATCGTTTCGTTGTACATATAGCCGGTCATCTTCGGGAACCAGTAATAGAAGCCGGCGAAGATGGCGAAGACCGCGCCCAAAGACAGCACATAATGAAAGTGGGCGACCACAAAATAGGTGTCGTGATACACGCGGTCGATACCAGGATTTGCAACCATGATGCCGGTTACGCCGCCGATGGTGAACAGCAGGACGAAACCGAGAGCCCACTGCATCGGTGTCTTGAAGTCTATCGATCCTCCCCACATAGTCGCTAGCCAGGAAAACACCTTCACGCCGGTTGGAACGGCGATGACCATCGAGGCGAAGGCGAAGTAACGCTGGGTGTCCACCGACAGGCCGGTCGTATACATATGATGCGCCCACACGACGAAGCCGATCGCGGCGATCGCCACCATCGCATAGGCCATGCCGAGATAGCCGAAGATCGGCTTCCTGGCGAAGGTCGAGATGACATGGCTGATGATGCCGAAGCCGGGTAGAATCATGATGTAGACTTCGGGATGGCCAAAGAACCAGAACAGATGCTGGTAGAGGATCGGATCACCGCCGCCGGCGGGCGCGAAGAAGGTCGTCCCGAAATTGCGATCGGTCAAAAGCATGGTGATGGCGCCGGCGAGTACCGGCAGCGACATCAGAAGCATGAAGGCAGTAACCAGCATCGACCAGGCGAACAGAGGCATCTTGTGCATCGTCATGCCAGGCGCGCGCATATTGAAGATGGTGGTGATGAAGTTGATAGCGCCAAGGATCGAAGAGGCACCCGACAGGTGGATTGACAGAATCACGAGGTCGACCGCGGGGCCTGGCTGGCCATCAGTCGACAAGGGCGGGTAGAGCGTCCAGCCGCCGCCATGGCCAAGCGTGCCGGGCGCTCCCGGAACGAACATCGAGGTGATGAAGAGGATAAATGACATCACCAGCAGCCAGAACGAGATGTTGTTCAAGCGGGGAAAAGCCATGTCGGGGGCGCCAATCATGATCGGCACCATCCAGTTGCCGAAGCCACCAATCAGTGCCGGCATTAGGACGAAAAAGATCATGACCAGTCCGTGGGCACTGACGACGAGGTTGTAGACCCCCGGATCGCCAAATATCTGCAGGCCCGGCTCCTGCAACTCCATGCGGATCAATACGGAAAGCGCTGTACCGAAAGCCCCGGCCATGATCGAGAACAGCAGGTAAAGCGTCCCGATATCCTTGTGGTTGGTGGAGAACAGCCACCTGATGACAAACCGGGGCTTGCGATCGTCCAAGGCTGTGGCTGGATCAGACACGATGTGCTTCCTGCTCTTCACTGTTGGCAGGCAAGCCGACTCAACGATGGACGGCATCTGCAATCGGCCGCCACAAGGGGATCAGGCCTTGCCTGCACTTACTCATTCATCGGTGACGATCACATCCATCGGAATGTCGTGCGGCTGCGGATAGATCGTCTGGACCCTGCTGCCGGTGTAACCGACGCCTACGACGAAAGGCCGCTTCGGCGCGGCGGCCAGGGTCCGGTCAAAAAAGCCGCCGCCATAGCCCAGGCGATAGTTTGCCTGGTCGAAACCGACAACGGGCGCGATGACCACATCCGGTTGGACGGCAGGTCCATGAGAGGGGATAAGAATATTCCAGACGCCGCGTTCCAGCGGGTCTCCCGGTCCCCAGATGCGAAACTCCAGCGGCCAGCCCTTTTTGATAACGACCGGCAACGCGATCCGCCCGCCGCGCTCGATCACCCGTATCGCCCAGTTGCGAAGGTCCGGCTCGCCTCGAAAGGGCCAGTAGCCGCTGACGATCCGGCCGCTCACCCGGCCGACAGCCAGGTCGAGAGCGGAAGCGATGCGTAAAGACCTCGCAACGCGTTCCTCGGCGTCGACGGCAAGACGCTCGTCGATCAGGCGCTTGCGCTCCGCCTTGCGCCATCGACAGACATCGGGCCATGCGTCCTGGACGACCGACTCGCTGCCGTACCCGAGGACAAGCTCATGCATAAGGCATGGCGGAGAGGCGTATTCTCTCCTCTCCGGGTAAACATCCTCCTGATCAGACATCGCACGCTCCATATCCTTGCAGCGGAAACCCCGCCGATCTGGACGTTGCGCTGCGTAAAACAGGAAGGCAAACGGAATTAAATGCTGTATTAGTGCAAGATTATTGCACTGAACTGGAACCTGTGATGGACATCGACCGCGCACGCACGTTTTTAGAAATCGTCCATTCCGGCAGCTTTCTGAGAGCTGCCGACCGACTCCACGTCACTCAGACAACTGTCAGCGCGCGGATACGCACGCTGGAGGAAGAGCTCGGACGTCAGCTCTTTATCCGCAACCGTAATGGCGCGCAGCTGACGTCGGCGGGCCGGGAGTTCGAGCGGTTTGCCCAGTCATTCGTGCAAATCTGGGAACGGGCACGGCACCAGCTCGCCATCCCATCGGGACGGACAAGCGTCGTTGCCTTGGGCGGAGAGCTCAGTCTATGGAACCCGCTGCTGCTCGACTGGCTGGTCTGGATGAAGAAGGCCAGGCCGGAGATCGCCATCCAAGCCCAAGTCGGCGTGCCGGACCAGCTCCTCGAACAGCTCAGGACTGGCGTTCTGGACATTGCGGTGCTCTATGCGCCGAAGCTGCTGCCGGGTTTCAGGGTAGTTCTTCTCGTCGAGGAGCAGCTCGTCCTGGTTCGGACCACGGACAAAGACGGGGAACCTGTCGGCTCCAAGGACTATGTCTATGTCGATTGGGGGCCGCTGTTTGCGGCCCAGCATGGTGCCAGTTCCTCTGCCTTCGGCGAGCCGGGATTAATGGTCGGCCTTGGCCCGCTTGGGCTGAGCTACATCCTGCGCGCCGGCGGAATGGGTTATTTCCGCAGGGGCGCCGCAGCGCCCCACATCGAGGCGGGGCAGCTCGAGGTCGTGGAAGGCGCGCCGGAATTCACCTATCCGGCCTATGCAGTCTATCCAGAAGCAAGCGAGGCGCGAGCCGACGTGCAGGAGGCGCTACGCGGATTGAAGCAGGTTGTGCAATGATCGTCCCTCCAGGCACGAAGCCACGGTTCGCGTTACTGGAAGGATCGCAAAGACTGCAATGACAAGCTGGTCGGCTTCGTCGGTCATTTACATTTCGATCAAAGCGTAGGCCAGGCCAAAGATTCCGGTCATTAGAACGCCGAAGAATGCCCAGCCTCTCAACGCGGCTCGCACATCTTCCGGCTTGGCGCCTTTCTGGTTGTCGTAATCATCCATAATCAGATCCTAGTTTGTTGGCCTAGACTAGCTTGGTACAGGCAAGGGCTAACGGAATGCTTGTTTATCCGCCTTCACAGCCTTCGGGATAGTCGAGCTTTCAGGCGGCTGACGGGCCCGGGTCGTCGAACCCGGGGTCGAAAGCCGCCATGACTTGCTTTGCCGCGTTGTCTTGCGCCTCATCGGAACGATGGACGATGCGCAGAACCGGTCCGTCCGTTCGCCACGAACCCGGTGCAGCACCCCCCGCCAGCTTCAGTCTCTCGCTGACCTTCGGCCAGACCAAGCAGCGCAAGGCCGCGCGGATTGGTGATCGGCAAAAGCATGCCGACCAGACCGCGCATCTCGTCATGGGCGACGATGCGGGTTTCGGCAGGGCCGTCGTTCACCCGATAAGCCACGCGGGTACTGAGTGTCACGACGGTGGCCGGGATGTCTTCCCGAAACATTACAACCGCGCTCGAAATCTTCCGTTGAAGTATAGTCGAGAAGGCATCGCCGCGGGCAGGGCGGCGCTCCTGCATCACTTCAAGTATCGTGTAGTCCTTGGTGGTCAGTTGGCAGCTATCGATAGTGGACATGGCGCGTCTCCGGCCGGCCCTCTGCAGGGATCCGGCGTCAAGCAATTGATCGGGTGTGGAAAGCTACCCCTGTGCCGGGCCAGGATAGGCCGGCGCAGGGGTCACACTCCCGCGATGAGGCTGCCCGCGTGATTGAGGAGACGGATGGAAACGCCCATGTCTAGACGCCCGCCGCAATTGTCGAAGACGCTGGCACGCGCCGATCAGCTATATCGCCTTCCGGAGCGGGCTGGCTCACCGCAAGCACCGACAGTTCGTGCCGGCGCCCATCGCGCGCAGTCCACATGATCGACTGCCCGGCCGAGAGACCGATCAGGGCCGTGCCGATCGGCGTGAGGATTGAAACCTTGCCTGCGGAGATATCCGCATCGCCAGGAAAAACCAGCGTGACTGTTTTCGCGTCGCCCGTATCGGGCTTGAACGTCACCGACGAACCCATCTGGACGGTGTCAGCGGAGACCGAACCATCGGCGAGGATACGCGCCCGCTCGAGTTCGGCGAGCAGTTCATCGGAAGCCTTCGGATTTCGTACAGCCACAGTGCTCGCAAGCGCCGATAGACGCGCATGATCCGACTGCGAGATGCGGATGTTCGGCTTACGCCCGGTTTTCGTGTTGTTCTGCATTTGGATACTCATATTCTAGTTGGGCCAGCCGTCATCAAAGGTGGCGGGAACTGGCCAATTCGGGAAAATCTTCGTCGATGCACCAAAGCCCAGAGGCGGTGCACCCTACGGATCACATGTTGACTTAGGAGTGTTGCCCCTCGGCTCGGGGCGCATAGCAGCCGAGCCGGGGGTTATGATCCCGCGATGGGACAAACCCGGAAAAGAAAATCGCAACGGATTTTGACGGTGACGTCCATAAAGCTATAGTTGGTGAAGCAATTTCGGAAGTCAAGGCACCGCCTCGGCTATCAAGTTCGGAGCTAGTCAGGGCGAACGTTCAGCAAGGTGCACGCTGATAATTTGCAGCCGCGACGTGCCGCTGTTTTCCGAAGCCGCCTCGCTCGCGGTCGACGGCCACGTCACCGGCGCATCGTGGCGCAACTGGGCGAGTTATGGCGACGCGGTAAGCCTACCTCCCGGCATGCCCGAGTGGCGACGCCACCTTCTCACGGACCCACAGACTTCGGGCGGGTTGCTGGTTGCTTGCGAGACCGACAGCGCAGCGGCGCTCGTCGAGAGGATCGGACGGTAATCCTTCGGCTCGCATCATCGGCCATGCTAGGCCCGGCGCGCCGACAATAGTAGTAGAAGTAGTAGAGGCCTGAACGAATCGGCGAACCTCGTAACGCCCGGCGCTATCCAAAGCATTGGCAGAACGCCTTGTCTTTCTCGGACTGGCGGAAGAAAGACCAAGTGGCACGGGCATAAACCGGGCTGGACGAGCGCTAGTGATAAACGCATCAGGCTGCCTGGGGGCACGCTGAAGGTGAAGAAACCTAGCGAGCTGCGCGTCCGCGAGCGGGAGCTTCGCGTGCCGGTGGTCAGGTCGGATCAATGTACGTCATTGGTGGAAAGATTACCAAAACCCCTCCAAAAAGGCGGATGGATGAGCCGCGTCGTTGATAATCGACAAAGGCGGTCATCGCACGTGGGCGACCGACTTCTCCATCGGCGGTGGTAGACTACTATCGTTTGCTCGCACCAGGGTACCCCAAGCCCCCGCCCAGCTTGGTGCGACGCGTGACCGCCCGCCGCGCCTCGCGCTCGGCGGGTTTGTCATTTCGTCGCGGTGCCCTTTTCCGCCCGGTAAGGGGTGGTATCCAGCGACTGGCTGGTCGGATGACCACTTTCTCCTTATTGCTAAGGGGCCGCCATTTAAGGACCAAATTCGCAACAATTTCCGCACCGCGTGGTTGCGATCGAAAAGCGACCCGGGATGACCTAGCTGTCGGTGGCGAGGTGGCGCTAAGTACGACCAGTCCTTGGGACCTCGTCCAGGAGATTTGGACCTTTGCTCGCTGGCAACTGACCCTCGGGCGTAAGCTTGTCCACTGCGTCGGGGAGTTCTCTAGTGAGCCGGTCGATAAGCTCGTCGTGGGACAATCCTGTTTGCTCGGCAAGATCGTCCAATGTTTGCGGGTCGATTGCCTTCTCAACCTGTTCGCGCTGAACGGGCCGGTTTGATCCCTTGCTTACCCACGAATCAACTTCGTCGCCCGCACCTGCATTCCTGAGGCGGTCCAGGATGTCGCCGAGGCCGCCGGGGGAGCCACCGCTAGCGTTGGGATCGGTCGATTTCCTGCCAGCGATCAACTCGCCGATCTTGTCCCTGTTCTTGTAGGCAAGCAGGCCGAGCAACGCTATGGCGACCTTTCCTATGTCAAGGCTCATTTCGCATCTCCTTCCACAAGAAGCAAAAGCCATGCGCTTTTGAAAGGTTCCACGGTTCGGTCTCCCACCGGGAATTCCGAGCTATATTTAGCATCTGCGGAATTTTCGGCCTTTTCGCGTGTTGGTACTTTGTACTCCGGCCAGACAGCAAATTGTGCCAGCTGCCGGTCGCACTTGGCCCGTCGGCTTCGCTCGGCGGGCTTTTCGTTGTCTTGGGTGGAAAACCCGCCTGCGACGATGGTTCGATCAGTAGCACTATTCGCCCAGATCGGGCCTCGCATAGGAGAGCGCCGCTTGGCCATCGAGAAGCAAAGACACGACAGAGCGTATGTCAGACACGGGCGCTGATCGACGACGAGCGCACGGCACGAGACTTCAGCCGCTCGCCTCCGGGAGCAGCGGCTGAGGGCTGAAACCACTTGGAACCACGCGATGGAGCAGCTTCGCAGTGAAATGGCGTTGTTGGCGGATCGGGGATATGGGTCGCGTTGGCCGCAGTTCTGGTTCGCTACGGAATCGTCGCTGCAATGCTTCCGGGGTAGTTCCCTACAGGTGGCGGTTTTTCGCGTTTCTTCGCGGCGAAACGTTTCGCTGCTAGGCTCAGAGATGATTCGGGGCCTCTTGGGACCTAAGGGTCCGCTTGCCAAATCCAGCAATGGCCGGCGGACCCCGTCAGCGCATGAAGGGACTTTTTATGCGCCAAATCTCCTCTCGAAGATGGCGCTACCAACAGGCAATGGCGAGGGCTGGTTCCCGCCGCGTCCTGCGCACCGGACCATTGCGCGGCCAGGCCAGACTTAAGTCCTACGGTCTAGTGGTTTAAGCCCCTTCGAGGAACGTTCGTTGGTTGGCTCGCGTTGAGGTGAGCTTGGCGCGATGAAGCTGCGTCCCCGCAAAATCTCAACAAGGAGACGGCTATGAGAATGCATCTTTCCACCGCAGCGGCGGGATTTCTGTTGTTGGCCGGCATTGGTGCCGCTGCCGCCCAGGACGTGATCATCGAACCGCAGCAGGAAACCGTCATCAAGGAATACGTCAAGAAGCAGCCGCTCGCTTCGGTGAAAATTCCTGGGGTGGAGCTCAACATCGGCTCGCCTCTGCCCGATACAGTCGAGCTTCATGAAGTGCCGAACGTCAAATACCGTTATGTGATCGTCGACAACCGGACCGTTCTGGTGGATCCGAGCACGCGCAAGATCATCAAGGTCTACGACTGAGCTGATCTTGGGAGCGCTGGCCCGGATAGCGGTGGCAATCGTCAATAGTCCGGGTCAGCCGCTCCACAGGGGGCGACCGTTCTTGGTGATGATGACCGGACGGGCGGGCGCTACGTGCAAATGGACATATTCGTGCCTAGCGGCGGCTCGCCGCCGCTACCGGCGCGACTTCGAGGAATGTTACTTCAGCAGTTTGATCAGCACTGCGAAAGCCGCGTCGATGTCGGCGCGAACCGCCGCCCGAACCGCTTCCGCATTGCGGTCTCGCAGAGCTGCAAACATCTGCTGATGGTGCTGGTTGGCGGTCGAATAGTTTCCAGAATCGTGCAGCATGTTGAAATAGGGGCTGATCTGCAGCCACAGGTTCTCGATGATGCTGAGCATGTTTTCCGAGCCCGCGGCCCGGTAGATGGAAAAGTGAAAAGCGTAATTGGCCCTGAGATAGGATTTTACGTCGCCGGCGGCATTGGCCTGCTCGAGTGCCTCCAGATGCTGGCCCAGCAGCATCACGCCGCGATCGTCAATGCGTTCTGCGGCCCATGCGGCGGCGATCGCCTCGATTTCAAACCTGACGTTTCTGAGATCGATGAGTCGCGCACGACTTAATGCCGGGATACCGATCGAACGGCCCGAAACCACCATCAGGGCGTTGGCGGCGCTCAGACGCCGCAGTGCCTCCCTAACAGGCATCGGGCTGACGCCGAAAGCGTCAGCGAGGCTCTGCACCGTCACCATCTCACCGGGAACGATGCTGCCATCCAGGATCAACTCGGTAACGTGCCGGTAAACCCTGTCCTGCAGGGTTTCCCTGGACAGCGGCGTGATTTCGACGCCCGGCTTCCTGAATGCCGCCCCAGCCATTTCTGCCAACCTTCCCCCATTCGGGCGACGCTCCTTGTCATACCCGGCGCCTGTGCCCGGAATGCAAGGTTCGAATTGCCGCGTCAAGCGCCTGCGTGTCCAGCTTTGCCTCTCAGGCATTTCATCATTGATCTTTGATCAAATCATGATAAGGTCAGCCGCATCGAATGACAAGGCGTACGTCTCGTGCCCTTGGGAGGCATTCGGTCGTGTGAACTGGGAGGAGTTTCGAATGGGTATCGGATCGAATGCCCGGCGGCTTGCGCTGCTTGCCGGCATGGCTGTTTGCGCTTTTGGGATGTCCGGCGCCGAAGCGGCCGGAAAGCACAAGATATTTCTCAGCATGAGCTTCATCGGCAATGATTGGCAGGCCGAGGCCGCCAACATGGTCAAGGCAATGGCCTCGCACAAGAGCATGGTCGACAAGGTAGACCTTCAGGTCCAGGTTGCGGGGCCGAACGCACAGCGCCAGATCCAGCAGATCAATGCCATGGTCCAGGCCGGCGCCGAAGCCATCGTGATCTTCCCGATTTCGCCGACAGCCCTCAACCAGGTGGTGAAGAACGCCTGCGAAAAGGGCGTGAAGGTGTTTGCCTATGATGCCGAGATCACGGAGCCTTGCGCCTACAATGTCCATATCGACCAGGAGGAGGCTGGCCGCGTAACGGCGGAGTGGCTGGTCAAGAAGCTCAATGGCAGGGGCAACATCATCGCGGTGACCGGCGTTCCTGGCACCTCGGTCGATGATCTGCGCACCAAGGCCGCGAAGGAGGTGTTTGCCAAGCACCCCGACATCAAGATCGTCGGCGAGGCTGTCGGCATGTGGAGCCAGGCGGTGGCGCGTACCGAACTTTCCAAGATATTGGCGACGCGCAGCTGGGACGACATCAACGGGTTATGGATGCAGGTCGGCTGCTTCACCGCCAATTCCATGCAGCTCGAGGCCGGCAAGAAGAGCAGCGAACTCCTGCCTTGCGCAGGCGAGGGTTCGAATGGCGGGCGTATCCAGATGCTGCCGGAGGGCACGGAGGTCGAGGGCGCGACCTCTCCCTATGCGCCGCTCGGCGCGTCGCGCATTTCCTACGCCTCGCCGCCTTATTCCGGGGCGCTCGCTCTCAAGCTTGCCGTCGAAGCACTTGAAGGCAAGGACGTTGCCAAGAAGACGATCCTGCCGCTGCCGGTCGTCACCAACGAGACGATAAAGCTTTGCGACGAGGGCACCTGGGCGGAGATGAAGGCGGGTTGCAACGCGTTCAAACCGTCGCTGGTCTCGAACCCAGGCTGGTTCGCCTCGATCTTCTCCGATCAGACACCTGAAATCGGTCTCGCAGCCGCCCTTGTAGGCGAGCCCGAGGAGTAGGCACTCCGAAAGTGGGCGTGGAGTGCTTGCGAGGCGCTCCACGCACCTTTCATGCCTGCCGGGACTGGGATCATGATGTCAGCGCATTCGACAGCTGTCGGCATAGAAGGTGTCCGCAAGGCGTTTGGCGCAACAGTCGCCCTCGATGGCGTTTCCTTCGAGATCGCTTCCGGCAGCGTGCATGCCTTGCTTGGCGAGAACGGTGCGGGCAAGTCCACGCTCGTCAAGCTGCTGTCGGGGCTGGTGCGGCCCGACGACGGGCAAATCACCCTGTCAGGCGAACGGGCGCCACTCGGTTCGCCGCGGGCCGCGCACGCCAAAGGCGTGCAGACAGCTTTCCAGGAAATGACCCTGGTACGCGATCTAAGCGTTCTCGATAACATGTTGCTGCCTTACGCGCCCGTTGGCCCGATCGGCCTGATAAGGCGGTTGAGCGCGCGTAGGGCAGTCCGCAAGCACATCTCCGATCTGGGGTTTACGGTCGATCTCGATGCCGAGGTAGCGACTCTCGATCTCGCCATCCGCCAGAAGATCGAAATCGCGCGCGCGCTCTATCGCAAGCCGCGCATCCTACTGCTCGACGAGCCGACCTCGACGCTGTCGGGTGGCGATGTCGAGTGGCTTGCCGCGATCATCGCGCGGTTGAAAGCGGCCGGTACCACGGTCGTGTTCATCACCCATCGCATGCGCGAGGTGCGGGCTTTCTGCGACACGCTGACCATTCTCAGGAACGGCCACCACATCGTCACCGCGCCGGTTGCCGACGTTTCGGATGGTGAGGTGATTGAAAAAATCATCGGCCGCAGCATCGCCCAGACCTTCCCGCCGAAACCAGAAAGCGAGGCCGCCTTTGGTCCGCCGGTGCTCGGCGTGCGCGATCTCAAAGCCGGGAGGAAGCTCGACGGCATCGATTTCGACCTGCGCAAGGGCGAGATCCTCGGCATTGCCGGATTGCAGGGCATGGGTCAGCTCGACCTGTTCCTCGCCTGCTTCGGCATGACCGAGATCGAGCGCGGCCACATCCTGGTCGACGGGCGCCAAGTGTGGCTCGGCTCGCCCGCGGATGCGCTCAAGCCCAATATGGCAATCGGGCTGGTGCCGGAGGACCGCAAAACCGAAGGCCTGTTCCTGAAACTCTCGGGCCGGCAGAATGCATTGCTGCCGGTCGTCGCGCGCTTCACCCGTTATGGCCTGATTAGACCAGACGAGGAGGCAAAGGCCGTACAGTCCGCCTTCTCGACCGTGGAGGTCGACCGCAGTGCTTTGTGGACGAGGGCAGGGGCCTTCTCGGGCGGCAACCAGCAAAAGATAGCCATTGCCAAATGGCTCGTCGCCGAAAGCCGGATCCTGCTGCTTTTCGATCCGACCCGGGGCATTGACGTGGGGACCAAGCACGAGCTCTACGTGATGATGCGCGACTATGTGGCGGCCGGCGGCTCGATCCTTCTGCATTCAACCGAGATTCCCGAGCTGGTCCATCAATGCGACCGGGTGCTCGTGCTTTATGACGGCCATCTGGTGGCTGAGCTTGCCGGCGACGAGATCACCGAAGGCGCGATCATGCGGCCGGCGCTTGGCCACCGGGACGTGGTCCGGGAGGCGGCGGAATGAGTGTGACGAGCTCGGCCGCCGCGGCACCGACCGCGACACGGCTCCTCGCGCGGCATCACGGCGCCATCATCGCCGCGATCGTCTTTGCCCTGCTCCTGCTGATCGTCGATCTGGTCAGTGCCGGGCGGCTCACCTATTTCGACATTTCGTTCCTGTCGAGCGGCGGCGCCACTTCCGCATTGGCGGCGATCGGCCAGACCCTCGTCATCCTGTCCGGCGGTTTCGACCTGTCCGCCGGCGCGGTGATCTCGCTGGTCAATGTCGTCCTGGCAAACGGCATGGATCCGATGGCGACCGGCACCAGTGTTGCGCTGTGGACTTTGGCCGGAATTGGGGTCGGAATGCTGGTCGGCGCCTTCAACGGCTTCTTCATTGCCGTCCTGCGCATGCAGCCGATCGTCGTCACGCTGTCGACCATGTTCATCCTGCAGGGGGTAACGCTGCTGGTCATGGACAAGCCCGGCGGCTTCGTCTCGCCCGATCTTGGCGCCTTCTATCTCGGTGATGCTATCGGCGGCTGGCTACCGATGCCGCTGGTGGTCATCGGCGTGGTCCTGCTCGGCTGGTTCTGGCTCAAAGGCACACGCTTCGGGACGGCGCTTTATGCCGTCGGCAGCGATCCGGACGCAGCCGCCTCGGTCGGCGTGCGGGTCGTTCTCGTACGCTTCCTGGTCTATGTCATTGCCGGCGGCTGCTATGGGCTTGCCGGCGTTTTCATCAGCGCCCAGACCGGCAGCGGCGATCCGCTGGTCGGCAACCCGTTGTTGCTGTCGATGTTCGCGGCGGTCGTCGTCGGCGGTACAAGGCTGGGCGGCGGTCAAGGTGGGCCCGTCGGCACTGTCTTCGGCGCCTACATCCTGATGATGGTCGTCAATATCCTGCTCGTGCTCAACGTCTCGGCCTACTATTCGACGATCGCCGAAGGCACGATCCTGATCCTTGCCGTGCTTGCCGGCTCGCTGTCGCATGATTCCGTGCTTGCCCGCCAACTGCGTGCGCTGCGGGCTCGGCTGGCCGCGTGGCGGGCCGGAATGCTGCCCTCGCAGATCGATCGCACCGACCGGCGACTGAGAATTGCGCGGGGCAGCGCCGGCGAGCAGCAGGCGCCGCAGCCGGCCTTCCATGTCCGTAACGCCGAGACGTTGCGTTACGCGCTGCCGGCCTATGTCTGTCTTGCCATTGTCGTGATCGTCACGCAGATCTGGCTCGGACGCGCCATCGTCAATTTTGGTTACTGGAATTCGCTGTTCGTGCTGTCGAGCTTCCTTGCCATCCTGGCGCTTGGGCAAGGCAGCGTGATTCTTACCGGCGGACTTGACCTGTCAGTGCCGTGGACGATCGGCCTGTCGGGCATCCTGCTTGCCGGTATGGTCAACGGATCCGACGCTGCACTCGCCTATGCGCTGCCGGCGGTGCTGCTCATCGCTTGCCTGATCGGTCTCGCCAACGGCATCGGTATCGTCTTTCTCGGCATCTCGCCGATCGTGATGACGCTGGCCACTAACGGCATTCTGCAAGGCGTCGCGTTGCTTTACTCGCAAGGTACGCCGGCCGGCTTCTCCTCGCCGATGTTGCGCTGGTTCATGACCGGCAAGGTATTCGCCATCACGCCGGTGGTGCTGTTCATGATCGCCTTCGTCGTCTTTGCCGTGCTGCTGCTTGGCCGCACCGCTTTCGGCCGCCGCGTCTACGGCATCGGCAACAGCCTGCGCGCAGCCCAGCTCTCCGGCATAGCGGTCGGTCGCACGCTCATCCTCGTCTATGTGCTGTCGGCAGTCTGCGCGGCGCTGGTCGGCATCATGCTGACCGGCTTTTCCGGCCAGGCCAGCCTCGGCATGGGCGACGATTATCTGCTGCCCTCCATCGCCGTCGTCGTGGTCGGCGGTGCGCTGATCACCGGCGGGCGCGGCCATTATCTCGGCATGCTGGGCGGGGTGCTGCTCCTGACCGCGTTGCAGATGCTGCTCGCCGGCACGACGCTTCCTTATGCGACGCGGGCGATCCTGTTCGGGCTGGTGGTGCTCGGTGCCGTCATGGCGCTGCGTGAAAGGCGGATTCAGTGAAAGGGATGGAACAATGAGCTCAAGCGCACCGGCATCGGCGGACGAATTCCTGACCGGGCTCAAAGGCCAGCGCGTGCTGGTCACGGCGGGCGCCGGCGGCATCGGCTTTGCCATTGCAGAGACGCTGTCGCGGCTCGGCGCGCGTATCGTGATCTGCGATATTTCGGACGAGGCATTGGCGTCCGCTCCGAAAAGGATTGCCCTTGCCGCTGCGGTCAAGGCCGACGTTTCGCGCGACGACGATGTCGACCGGCTGTTCGAGACTATCAAGGAGAAGCTCGGCGGGCTCGACGCCCTGATCAACAATGCCGGCATTGCCGGGCCGACCGGCGGCGTCGATGAGATCGATCCGGCAGACTGGCGGCGTTGCATAGATATCTGCCTGACCGGCCAGTTCCTGTGCGCGCGGCGTGCCGTGCCGCTGATCAAGGCGGCGGGCGGCGGCTCGATCGTCTCGATGTCTTCGGCCGCCGGCCGCCATGGCTACGCGTTCCGAACGCCGTACTCGGCCGCCAAGTTCGGCGTTGTCGGCCTGACCCAGAGTCTTGCAAAGGAACTCGGACCGCATGGGATCAGGGTCAACGCCATCTTGCCCGGCATCATCAAAGGGCCGCGCATCGACAAGGTCATTGCCGACCGGGCAAAGCAGCTCGGCGTTTCAAACGAGGAGATGACACAACGCTATCTGCAGAACATCTCGCTGCGACGCATGACCAGCCCATATGACGTCGCGGCAATGGTGGCCTTCCTGCTTTCCGATGCGGGCATCAACATTTCCGGCCAGTCGCTTGGCGTCGACGGCAACGTCGAGACACTCTGAGGGGGAGATCATGGCGAAGGTAGCAATTGTCGGAAGCGGCTTCATCGGGCGAGCGTGGGCCATCAGCTTCGCTCGTGCAGGCCATGATGTGCGCATGTGGGACCAGGCGCCGGCCGCGGCCAGCGGTGCGCGCGACTATATTGCCGGCGTGGTCGGCGACCTTGCCGCCAACGATTTGCTGCGGGGACAGGCGGTCGATGCCGTGCTTGGCCGCATCACCATCGTGGCGGAGCTTGGCGTGGCCTTGGCCGATGCCGTCCACGTCCAGGAGAACACGCCGGAAAACCTCGAGGTGAAGCGGGAAGTGTTCTCCCGGATCGACGCCCTTGCCGGTCCGCAGGCGGTGCTCGCCAGTTCCACCTCGGCGCTGTTGCCGTCGAAATTCAGCGATCATCTTCAGGGGCGCCATCGCTGCCTCGTCGTGCACCCGATCAATCCGCCCTATCTCATCCCAGCAGCGGAAGTCGTGCCGGCGCCATGGACATCCGCCGAAACGGTGGAAAGGACCCGCGCCTTTCTTGTCGAGGCGGGCCATGCGCCGCTGGTGATGAAGCGCGAACTCGACGGCTTCATCATGAACCGCTTGCAGGGTGCGCTGTTGGAGGAGGCGTTCCGGCTCGTCGCCGACGGCTATGCCAGCGTCGAGGACGTCGACACGGGCCTGCGCGAGGGGCTGGCGCTGCGCTGGTCGTTCATGGGTCCGTTCGAAACGATCGACCTCAACGCGCCTGGTGGCGTGCGCGACTATGTAGAGCGCTACCAGACGATCTATTCCAACATCTTCCCGCAGATGCTGCGTCGGGTCGACTGGGCCGGCGAGGTCATGGAGACGGTCGAGGCCGAGCGCCGCAACCGGCTGCCGCGGGAAGAACTTGGCGAGCGGCAGGTCTGGCGCGACCGCCGACTGATGGCGCTGGCTGCGCACAAGAAAAAATCGGATCAGGAGTTTGGACGATGACGGAAACAAGCCGCAAGCCCGGCTCCCAGCAGACCAAGGGCAAGGTCATCATCACCTGTGCGGTGACGGGCGCAATCCATACGCCGACCATGTCGCCCTATCTGCCGATCACGCCGGACCAGATCGCCTCGGAGGCGATCGCGGCGGCCGAGGCCGGTGCGGCGATCCTGCATCTGCATGCCCGCGACCCTGAGACCGGCAAGCCGGACCAGACGCCGGAGGCGTTCGCGCGTTTCCTGCCGCGCGTCAAGCAAGGCACCAATGCCGCCATCAACATCACCACCGGCGGCAGTCCCTACATGAAGGTCGAGGAACGTGTGCGCGCCGCCGCGCAGTTCAAGCCGGAAGTCGCCTCGCTCAACATGGGCTCGATCAATTTCGGGCTCTATCACCTCGTAGACAAATACGAGACATTCAAGTTCGACTGGGAAAGGCCGCACCTGGAAGCGACGCGTGACCTGGTCTTCCGCAACTCGTTCAAGGATATCGAGTACATACTGGAGACCTGTTACGACAACGGCACGCGCTTCGAGTTCGAGTGCTACGACATTGCCCATCTCTATAACCTCTCCCATTTCGCCGATCGCGGGCTGGTGAAACCACCGTTCTTCGTGCAGTCCGTGTTCGGCCTGCTCGGCGGCATCGGTACGCACCCCGAAGACGTCGCCCATATGAAGCGCACCGCCGATCGTCTGTTCGGCGAGCAGTACCGCTGGTCGGTGCTGGGCGCGGGCGCCAGCCAGTTGCGCATTGCCGCGCAATCGGCAGCGCTTGGCGGCAATATCCGCGTCGGGCTCGAAGACAGTCTGTGGGCCGGCAAGGGCAAGCTTGCCAAATCGAACGCCGAGCAGGTGGTGCTCGCCCGCAAGATCATCGAAGGCCTCGGCATGGAAGTGGCGACGACCGACGAGGCTCGCGAAATCCTGTCATTGAAAGGCGGCGACAAGGTCGCGTTCTGACTCGTTGCCGAGAGCGCCGAAACAGAGGAGGACCGCATGAAGATCGAAGTCGTAGTGGACGTGAAGACCACGCTGGGCGAGGGACCACTGTGGGACGTCGAGCAGGAGCGCCTATACTGGATCGACAGTTTCGATGGGCGCGTGTTTCGAGCGACCGCCGACGGCCGCGAGATCCGTTGCTGGGACGTGCCGATGAAGATCGGTTCGATGGCATTGCGCAAGGACGGCGGTGGCGCGGTGGTGTCGCTGCAGCGCGGTTTCCATCTGCTCGATTTCGCCACCGGCGAGGTGACGCCGATCCATGATCCGGAGCCGGACAGGCCGATGAACAGACTCAATGACGGCAAGGTCGACCGGCGCGGCCGCTTCTTCGCCGGCTCGATGGATACCATGGAAGAGGGGCCGTCCGGGGGGCTCTACCGGCTCGATCCCGATTTCTCCGTCACCAGAATAGATTCCGGCATCATCTGCTCGAACGGCCCGTGCTGGAGCCCCGACGACCACACTTTCTATTTCGCCGACACCTGGACCGGCGAGATCTGGGCCTACGACTATGATATCGAAACCGGTGCCGCCACCAACCGGCGCACTTTCACGCGCGTCGATACCAGCCGGGGAGGGGCGGCCGATGGCTCAACTGTCGATGCGGAAGGATTCCTCTGGAACGCGCTGGTCTATGACGGCAGGCTGGTGCGTTACGCGCCCGATGGCAGTGCTGATCGCATCATCGACATGCCCGTCAAGAAGATCACCAGCGTCATGTTCGGCGGGCCGAAGCTCGACACCCTGTACGTCACGTCGATGGCCAAGCCGCCGCTGCCGCGCTTTCCGGGCGACGGAGTTTTACGCGGCAGCCTTTTTGCCGTCACCGGCCTGGGTGTAACGGGAGTTCCGGAGCCAAGATTTGCCGCGTAGATCGGTGCGTAGTTGCGATCACCCTTCCCGCCTGCTTGGTGCCACCCCAACGTCTCGTCGCAGGGCACCCGGCGCTGTAAGCTCGTGCCCTGCGGTTCTGATGGAACCCACAATGATGAGCCTGGGGTCGCTTCGCGCGAAGTGCGCGCGAACACGGTTCCCGGAGAAATCATCAACCGAGCCTTGGAAGCCTGCTCGGAACAAGAAATCCACCCATTAGCAACTCCAATGCATCGAGTGCGTCTTCGTCCCGCAAATTGGTCAGAGCTACGCTGTCCACGAAGACAACCTCTTCATTGTCTATGTCATAGACCTCCCAAAGCCCGTCCTTGATCCTCCGGATGGCGTGCCGACGCTCCATAAGCAAAACCTAATACTTGAGTCGCGGCGAGGTTGGTAGAAAAATTGGGGCACGAGCCGATCATAATAGTGGAAAACCGCAGGTCCGCCCTGACGATGCTCTTAGATAGTCGAGCCTACGATCGAATCCACGAAGAAGCGCTTCGGAAAACGAAGAGCACCGACAGGCACTGCGCCGGCCATCACTGGGCGTGAATAGCTTCGGCCCATAGGCGTGTTGCGGGATAGAGGGCCTTCTCGGTGTCTATGATCTGGTTGCGTTTGATGCCGAGTTTTCTAAGCGCCGTGACGCTCAAATCAGCCAGCACCAAATCGTGCCGTGGTGACACTTGCGAATAGACTTGACCCGCCAGTTTCACCTTGTCGTATGTCTTCAGGCCTGCTGCGAATGGCACATCATGAACGACAGTTTCCATCGCCGCACAGTGAAAGGTCGTGCCACCGTACAGAGTTGGGATACTTGCCCCATTTGCATTCTTGATCGGGCTGAAGCGGGCATTGCCTTTGAACCCGGGATTGAACTGCGCGCCGGCATACAGATTCAAATGGATGCGATGGATGACCTGGTCCACTGGCCAGATCGTTCGAGTAATGATGTTCTGCAAATCGTTCGATGGAACTGGAGTCGTCGGTTCCCGTCCTATCTTTGATTTAGCCATGGGGTGCGCCTACCAGCTCATCCTCGGCGGCTGCAAGAACACGCTCGGGGTCCGAGGCGAGCACATCTTGCGGACGTTTGCCTCCAAGGAAGCTATTGACCGATGCAAACCAATAGGCGAGCCCCCAGTCATCCTTTTTCCTGTGCAATACACTCAGAACCTTAGCGAGTGTTTTGACAGGCCGGTATCCAGCGGTAGAGTCCAGAGCATAGCCAGGAAAATAGTCTACGCCCCGATGCCGAACTGCGAAGATCCGCCCTTCTTTTTTCCACTTGTTTGGCTGCGCACTTGGGTTGCTTGTGCTGAACCCTGCCATTGACGCGATTTGGGGAGCGCTCAGCCAATCACCGCTTTCCAACACTGCCCCTCTCGCCTCGGCCGTCATCCGCGCTTCTATAAGCATATGCTGCGGGGGCGGTACGTGAGGGACCAGGGCCTCGATTATTGAGCTTATGGCTTCGCGTTGATGATTAATCAGGATCGTACGAACCAGAGGCGCAATGCTGACGAGCGTGGCCGCGAGGCTGCGCACAGCAGGTTCGCTCCCGTGCTCGAACGTAAGTGCTATGACCTGCTCCGCGCTTAGCCGATCAAGTTGGTCACCAACCTGCTTCGGCGTTCCGGTGAGAGCGCCAAATCCCGACAGTTCGATGGTCTCGTTGGTAGGTGCCATGATATCCCGCTCCTTGGGTGATGAGCACAGTTACATATATAGAAGCATAACCAATATCATCACAGAACCCCTTGAGGGGGGCTGCGCTGGATACACGTAGGCAGCGGGGGAATTCGCGTCGGATTCGCCGATAAACAGATAGCTTCAGAACGCGGCTATCAGCGTAGCTCCGTTATGCGCACCAGCGCGTCCCAATGACAGCCGGGCGGATGCCGGCAGTGCCGCCGACGCTATCCCTTGATCGCCGAACCGACGATCGAATCCACGAAGAAGCGCTGCAGGAAAACGAACAGCACCAATGGAGGCAGCACGGCAAGTGTGGCGCCGGCCATCACCAGTCCAGTATTGAGGGCGCCTCTGTTGTAGCTGAGCAGGCGGCTGAGGCTGATGACGATCGGATAGTCGTGTGCATTACCCTGTAGAACCGTCAGGGGCCAGAGATAGCTGTTCCAATGATAGACGAAGGCAAACAGCGCCAATGCTGCGATCGCGGGCGCCACGCTCGGCGCGACGATCTTGAACAGGATCACAAGTTCCGACGCCCCATCCACCCGTGCCGCGTCGATCAAATCGTCCGGCACGCCGGCGATGAACTGGCGCATCAGAAAGATGCCGAAGGCATTGGCGAGGTTGGGCACGATGATGCCGGCAAGGCTGGCATTCAGGCCGATCGATCCGACGAGCCGGTACAACGGGATCAGCGTGACGATCGGCGGCAGAAACATGGTGGCGATCAGCACGGAAAACAGCAGCGAGCGACCGGGAAAGTGGTGCTTGGCGAAGGCGTAGCCAGCCATCATGCTGGTGACCAGAATGCCTGCGGTGGTGATCGAGGCGATCACCAGCGAATTCCACATCGCGCGGCCGACATTGATGACGCCGGAGACTTTCTCATAGGCTTCGAGGCTCGGCGTGCGCGGTATCCACACCGGCGGCACCTGCATGGTTTCGGCCGGCGTCTTCAGGCTGGAGAGTACCATCCACAAGAGCGGGAAGGCGGAGGCCACGGCAACCAGCAGCATCAGCGTGGCGAGCAGCGCTCTGCGGCCCGCCAGGCGTTTGCGCGCCCACAGGCTCGATCCTGAGGGACCCCGCGCGCTCATTGGTCATCCTTCCGGTTGGCAAATGCAAACAGCGCGCACACAACGACGATCAGCGCCAGCATCAGCATCACTGCCATGGCCGAGCCCAATCCGCCTTGCGCGCGCTCAATGCCGACACGGCGGATGTGATAGGTCAGCACGTTGGTCGAGCCGACCGGCCCGCCTTGGGTGATCAGCGCCACCGGCTCGAATACCTGCACGGCGTTGATGATGGCGATGACGGCGCTGAAGAGAAGCGTGCGCCGCAGCAGTGGCAAGGTGATGAAGCGGAACTGTTCGCGCCGATTGGCGCCGTCCAGAGTCGCCGCCTCATAAAGACTGCCCGGGATCTGGGTCAGCCCGGCAACGGCCAGCACCGTGAAATAGCCGATCTGCTGCCAGACATTGAGCACAACGATCGAGATCAACGCCGATCTTGGCGAGGACAGCCAGGGTTGCGGGCCGATGCCGGCGAGGCCGAGCATCTGGTTGAGCGGCCCTTCACTCGGCGAATAAAGCTTCGACCAGACCAGCGTCACGGCGATCATGGGCACCATGTAGGTGGAAAACAACACGGTCCGCAGCGCCGTGCCGCCTGCGACATCGCGCTGGTAGACCATCAAGCCGAACGCTACCGAAAGGGGCAGGATGAGCATCACCGACAATGCCGTGTAGATCGCGGTGTTGAGCAGTGCTCGCTTGAAATCCCGTCCGACCGAGGTCGGTCCGAATATTTCGCGAAAATTGTCGAAGCCGATGAAGCTCGCACTGGAAAAAGGTGTTTGCGTCGACCAGTCCTGGAATGACAGCCAGATGGTGAGCAGCATCGGCAGCAGGATGAAAACGCCGATCAATGTCACGGCGGGCGCCAGCATGATGCCCGCCGAGGCACGATAGGTCTTGATCATCGCTCTGCTTCCAAAGCGTCGGGCTCACGAAACGGCGCCTTCGCTATTTGGCGGCACGCTCCAGGATCGAGACGGCATCGGCCTGCGCGTTCGCCTGCGCATCCTTGGCCGAGAGCTGCCCATACTGCAACGCCTCGAGCGTCTGCTGGAGCGATTCGCTGAACTCCTGCCCTCCCGGGACGACAGGGAAGGGCTTGGCGTCGGCAAGCACGCTGACATAGCCGGACAGGAACTCGGAACCGAGCTTGTCCTTGTGGGCTTCGATGTCGGAGGTCCGCGTCGGCAGGATGCCCATCGACATCAGAATATCCGACATTGCCGAGGCGCCGTTCTTGCCGGACTTCGGACTGTTCAGCCATGCCAGGAAATCCCATGCCACTTTTTGCTCGGCCTGACCGGCATTGGCGTTGACGACGGTCATCCACGAATAAGAGATCGAGTGCGGCTTGTCGCCGCTCGGACCGACCGGGATAGGTGCGGTGGCGATATTGGAGAACTTGTCGCCCATGCCGCTCTTCAATGCGCTTTCCCACCAGTTGGCCATGATGATCATGCCGGTCTTGCCGGAGACGAAATTGTCTAGGAAGGGGCCGGTGGTGTTGGCGTCGGCGGTGGCCATCGCCGGATCGCTGGCGCCGGACTTGATCAGATCCTCGTAGAGCTGGAAAGTCTCGCCGGCTTGAGGACTGTCGAGCATCGGTTTGCCGTCCTTGACCAGCTCGCCGCCATTGGAGACCAGCAGCGAGGCGAAGGGATGGACGACGCCCGCGGCCCAGGAATTGATCATGCCGAAACCTTGCTGGCCGGCATCTTTCCTGGTCAGCTTCTGGGCCGCATCCTTCAATTCGGACCAGGTCTTCGGTGCGGCCGTAATGCCGGCCTGCTTAAACAGCTCCTTGTTGTAGTTCAACGCATAGACGTCGATCTCGTTTGGAATGCCGTAGAGCGTGCCGCCGACAGAGGCCGCACTGACGACACCGGCCGGCCACGCACTCTTGACCTCGCCGGCAACCGTATCGGGGGCCGGCGCGACCAGCTTGTCTCGCGCCAGTTCGGGCAGCCACAAATCGTAGATGCCGCCGATCGTCGGCCCATCGGAACTGCCGCCCTGGGAACGCAGTGTCGTCAGGAGGTCGCCGAAGGGGACGGCGCGGATGGTGACGGTCACATCCGGATTGCTCTTGGCGTAGTCCTTGGCCGCCGCGTCCAGCAAAGCGACCGTTTCGGGCGACCAGTGGGTCAGATAGGAGATGTTGACCGATTGGGCCCAACCAAGGGTGGGCGAGGCCAACAACCCTGCAGCCAGCGCCAGTTTCGAAATCCAAGCCAAAGACATCCGGCCCTCCGCATAGCCACACAGCTATGTCCATGACGTTATGACAACATGAAGCAACGATGCAAGCGCTATCTTCGTGATGAGCTCCTGCCGGTGTTACGGCGTTTTCTTACTGAGGTCCTCAAATCGTGCCATATTATATTGTGAAAACAAAGAATTAGGATACGGTTCGAGCTGATTCTCCGCTGCCGGCCATGCCCGAACACACTGCAAGGCACTTGCGGTCGAAGTCATGTCGTTATAATGAGATGAGAAAGGCTTATGACCGCCTCTCGGCTTTTGAACCGCTGTGGGAATGACAATCCACAAGAATGGGAGACTGAGTATGTTTTCAATTCATCGACGCGCCGCACTCGGCCTGATCGGCGGCTTTGCCGCAGTCTGCACCGGGGTCCTCACCGCACTGCCGGCAAAGGCTGAGGACACCGTGACCCTGTGGAGCTGGCGCACCGAGGACCAGGCTGCGATGCGCCGCATCTTCGATGCCTTCGAGGCCAAGACCCCAGGCATCAAGGTCAACGTCCAGTTCACCCCCGACGCCGACTACCAGAACCGGCTGAGCACGGCGCTGCGTGGCGGCCGCGGGCCTGATATCGCCCAGCTCAAGGCATACGGGGAACTGCAACCTTTCATCGAGGGTGGTTATCTCGATGCGCTCGACGACAGCGTGCCGGAGCTGAAGAACATCGCTGATGCCGCCCTCGGCGGCGCTCGTGGCCGCGCCGACGGCAAGATCTACGGCGTGCCCTATTCGGTGCCGATGATGGGCGTCTTCTATAACCAGGACATTTTTGCCGCCGAGGGCATCGAGATCCCCAAGACCTACAAGGATTTCGTCGCCGCCTGCGAGAAGCTGAAAGCGGCCGGCATAACGCCGATTGCCGCCGGCGGCGCCAACGGCTCCGCCTGGGCACTGGAGATCGGCGTTGGTGTCGTCGGCCCGACCATCTATGGCCCGGGCTTCTACGACGAAATGATGAGCGGCAAGGCGACCTTCGAGGATCCGCGCTACGTGGCTGCCCTGAAACGCTATGCCGAGTTGAAGCCGTATTTCTCCGACGGCTTTGCCGGCGTCGATTACACCACCTCGACACAGCAATTCATCGGCGGCAAGGCGGCCATGTTCTTCGGCGGCTCGTTCGAGAACGGCAGCTTCAAGGCGCAGAACCCGAAGCTGAAATTCTCGATCTTCCCGTTCCCCGCCGATGACCCGGCAACCAAGCTCTACACCTCGGCCTTTTCAGACGGCTCCTATGGCCTGGTCTCTGAAAGTACCAACAAGGAGGCGGCGACCAAGGTGCTCAACTTCATGGCCTCGGCCGAGTTCGCGCAGCTCTTCGCCGACGAGTTGGGCTGGCCGCCGGCCCGCACCGACGTCACCGTCAAAGATCCGGTGCTCGCCAAGATGATGGAAATGTCGAAGAATTCCACACCCTATCTGACGCTTGTCGGCTTCCGCTGGCAGACGCCGACGGCCTCCTCGATCCTTCAGTCCGAGATCATCGACATGGTCGAAGGCAACATCACGCCGCAGAAGCTGGCGGCCGACATGCAGGCCGCCGTCAGCAGCTGGTTCAAGCCGAAGCAGTAGGCCGTCACACCCTGCGCGAAACAGCACATGATCGCCCGTCGCCGCAAAAGCAGCCTTCAGCGCACCCAGCAGCGCATGGCCGTGCTGTTCATCCTGCCGGCATTGGCCGTCTATTCGCTGTTTGTCCTTTATCCGCTGCTGATGTCGCTGTGGGGCAGCTTCTTCGTCTGGAGGGGCCTGCGCATGCTGGAGTACGCCGGCATGTCGAATTTTACCCGCCTGTTCGTTTTCCCGAGCGGCGGACGGCTCTACGGAGCGCTCTGGCACAACGTCGCCTGGTTCTTCGGCATCATGCTGTTTCAGAACGGCCTTGGCCTGCTGTTCGCCTGGCTGCTGTTCCTGCGCGACAAGGGTGCGGCCTTCTTCCAGTCGGTCTTCTTTTTCCCGGCGGTACTGAGCCCGGTTATCGTTGGCGCCCTGTGGCGCCTGCTGCTGGCGCCCGGCGGTGCCATCGAATGGATGCTCAACGGCCTTGGCCTGCATCAAGGCAGCCTGACCGTGCTTGGCAACAGCCACACCGCGTTGGCGATGCTAATCGCCGTCGACGCCTGGAACTGGATGGGCCTGCCGGTGCTGATCTACACGGCCGGCCTCAGGCAGATTTCCGGCCAGATATTCGAGGCTGCCAGGCTGGACGGCGCCGGCAGCGGCCGCATGCTGGTCTCGGTTGCCCTGCCTTTGCTGATGCCGGCCATCGGCACGCTGACGACGCTGTCGTTCATCAACACCTTCAACCAGTTCGACATCGTCTATGTCATGCAGGGCGTGCAGGGCAATCCAAGCTATTCGACCGACACGCTGGTAACCTATTTCTACCGGCTCGCCTTCGGCGCCGAAGGCGCGGTCGGCATCACGGATATAGGCCTGGCGCTTGCGCTGGGAACGCTGCTGTTTCTCATCCTCAGCATCGGCACGCTTCTGATGCTGCGCTTCTTCGACCGTCGCACGGTGGAATTGTGAACACGCTCCCTCAACAGCTCGCACGACTGCCGGGCTGGACGGCGCTGGTCCTGTGGACCGCAGCGGTGCTGTTGCCGCTCTATATTCTCGTCGTCTCCTGTTTCAAGACCACGGCGGAGATCTACGACAACAGGCTCGGCCTGCCGCAAAGCTTTGCCTTCGACAATTTCGTTGCGGCCTGGACGCGCGCCGATCTCGGCCAGAATTTCATCAACAGCCTGATCGTCACCGGCGGTGCGGTGATCCTGACCATCTTCGTGTCGGCAATGGCCGCCTTTCCGCTGAGCCGCTATCGGCTGGGCTGGAACGGCATCATGCTCGGCCTGTTCCTGTCCGGCATCATGCTGCCGATCCGGCTTGCCTCGGTGGAGCTGTTCACGCTGATGCGCAACCTTGGCCTGCTCGATTCGCTGACCGGCCTGATCCTCGTCTATTCGGCTATCCGCATTCCCTTCGCCGTCTTCATCTTCGCAAGTTTCATGCGGGTGCTGCCGTCCGAACTCGACGAAGCGGCGCGCATGGACGGGGCCGGCGAGGCGCGCATCCTGTTCCAGATCGTGCTGCCGATGGTGAAGCCCGCAATATCGATCGTCGCCATCTTCACAGCTATCGCCGTCTGGAACGACTTCTTCTTCCCACTGATCTTCATCTTCGATGATCGCTACAAGACCGTGCCGCTGGCCATCAGCGTCTTTGTCGGCCAGTTCCGCACGGATTGGGGCCTGGTGTTCGCCTCGCTTGCCATCTCCATGGCGCCCATCCTCATCATGTACTGTCTGCTCGCTCGCCAGATTCGCGAAGGCGTCGGCACCGGGGGAGGCGTGAAATGATCGAGGACAAGGTCTATGCCGCACGCTCGATCCTGGTCGTCGGAGCGCATGCCTTCGATGCCGAGGTGATTGCCGGTCCACTGGCGGCGACGGTGGTGCAAGGCGGTGCCGAAGTCACCTTCCTGCATCTCAGCATGGGCGAGCAGGGCCATCCAAGCCTCATCCCCGAGCACTATTGCGTCCAGAAGCAGGAGGAGGCCGCAAAGGCCGCAGCCAGGCTCGGCGTTGCCATGCGCAGTCTCGGGCTGCACGACGCCTTCTTGCCATGCGACGACGAGACGGCGCTCAAGGTGTGCGACGTTGTGCGCGAGTTGAAGCCGCAAATCGTTATCACCCACTGGCATGGCAGCTGGCACAAGGACCATCGCGCCGCGGCCCGGCTGACGCAGACCGGCATCTTCTTTGCGGCACTGCCGACGCTGAAGCGCGACCATGGCGCATACACGCCGCAACTGCTGCTGTTCGGCGAGAACTGGGAGGACGACGAGGGCTTTCGTGCCGAGCATCTCGTCGATGTCAGTGACGGCTTCGACGCCTGGAGCGAGGCGGTGCAGGAATACGAACTTGCACGTGGCCTGAGCAGTTTCCCGTATGTCGATTATTACAGCGCACTTTATCGGCTGCGCGGCTGTCTGCGCGGCACGCGCTACGCGCAGGGTTTTGTGGCAGCGTCGCAATCCTGGCATGCCGGCAGCGGGCTGTTCGCGCCGGCTGCCAATCGGAGCCGCTCTCGATGACACGCGTTCTGGCCATCGATCTTGGCGGCACCAATTTGCGCGCCGCAATCCATACCGGCGATGTTCGCTGGCTGGAGATGCTCAGCCGCGAGCCTGCGCCGGCAAGCCTTGATGCCTTCGTCGCCCGTATCGGCGCGTTGCGCGCCGAGGCCGGTCCGGTCGAGGCCCTTGGCCTGGCGGTGCCGGGGCTTGTAGAAGGCTCGGTCTGCCACTGGGTTCCGAACCTGTCCTATCTCGACGGTGTCGACATCGCGGCGTTGTTTCCTCGTCTGCCTGTTGCCATTGGCAATGACGCGCAGATCGCCATGCTGGCCGAGGCGGTCGAAGGTGCTGCAGCAGGCTTGTCCGATGCCATCCTGCTGGCGATCGGCACCGGCATCGGCTCCGCCGTTCTGGCCAATAATCGCATCGTCGCCGGCGCACGTGGCGGCGCCTGCTCATTCGGCTGGGCCTGCGCCGACATCGAGGATGAAGGCGAGGACCGCAGCGGCTGGCTGGAGCGCTTCGCTTCCGGGCGGGCGTTCGACGCCGCGGCACGCCAGGTCGGGCTGGCCAATGGCGGCAGGCTGGTCGAGGCCGCCCGGGCCGGCAAGACGGCCGCATTTGATGCTTTGGAGCTGCCGGCACGCCGGCTGGGCACTGCCCTTGCGGGTGCGGTCGCGCTGCTCGATCCCCAGGCAGTCCTGATTTCCGGCGGCCTTGCCGATGCGCTGGACGTGGTAGGGCCGCCACTACTTGCGGCATTGCGGCGTCAGCTGCCGCCGCATCTGCGCGGCGTCGTTCTGCGGTCCGGCGAATTCGGTTCCCGCGCCGGTCTCGTCGGCGCCTCGCTGGCCGGTCTCGCCGGAGCACAGTGGAGACAGATAAGATGAGCGAGCCGAGCTTTCAGCAACCGGACCGCAAAAGGCCCGAGCCGCTCTGGTATCAGGTGGAAGAGGCCATCCGCGCCATCGTCAAGAGTGGCGAGTGGGCGACTGGCGACCAGATTCCGGCCGAAGACAGACTGTGCGCCCTGTTCGGGGTGAGCCGCATCACGCTGCGCCACGCGCTGCGCAATCTGGAGGAGCACGGGCTGCTCAGGCGCGAACATGGCCGTGGCACCTTCGTGCGCTCCACCACGCTGGTCGCCGGCACCCGCGAACTGACCAGCTTCACGCAGGAAATGGGCAATATGGGCGTGGTCGCGGGCTCGCGCTTGCTCGACTGCAGCCTGACCACCGCCAATGCCGCCGCGGCCGGAGCGCTGGAGATCGAGGAAGGCGACCCGGTGGTGCGCGTCCGCCGGCTCAGGCTCGGCAACAACGAGCCGATCGGTATCCAGACGGCGCAGCTCTCGGCCGCGCGCGTGCCCGGCTTTCTCGATGCCGGCCTGCTGCAGGGCTCGCTCTACGAAGCGCTGGAGCGCCATTACGGCATCGTGCCGGTCGCGGCGCGCGAAAACTACCGTGTCGGTGCGGTTGGGGCGGCGGATGCCGAGTTGCTCGATCTGCCCGCGGGGAGTCCCGCTTTCGTGGTCGAGCGCATCACCACCGACGAGCGCGGCCCATTCGAATTCACCGTCTCGGTCATGCGTGGCGACCGCTACGAAATCCGCTCGACGCTGCGTGCCGGTCGCGCCGCCCCAACCGCAAGAAGCTGAGCCGTTACCGAAGCCGACACCTAACAGGAGTACCGACGTGTCCGACCTTTACATACCCCGCCTTGCCGCCCTCATCGAAGAGGCGTCGAAAGCCAATGCCGAAGCCTTTGGCGAGGCGGCCAGCCGTTTTGCCGACACGCTCGAGAGCGGTGGCTTGGTTCATCTCTACGGGTCGGGCCATTCGGTGTTGCCGGTCCAGGAAGTGTTTCCGCGCTACGGCAGCTATGTCGGCTTCAATCCGCTGACCGACCCGCGTGTCATGTGGCATAACGTGCTCGGCGCCGGTGGCGTGCGCGAACTTCTGTGGCTGGAGCGGACCGAGAAATACGCCGAGAAATTCCTAGATCACCAGCCGCTCAACAAAGGCGATTCGATCATCATCTTCGGCCACAGCGGCCGCAATTCGTCCGGCATCGACACCGCGCTTTACGCGAAAAAACGCGGCATCTTTGTCGTTGCGGTGACCAGCAAGAACAATCTCGACAAGCCGGCGACGCACTCTTCCGGCAAGCGGCTTGCCGATGCCGCCGACCTTGTCATCGACACCTGCTCGCCGATCGAGGATGCCATCGTGCCGGTCGAGGGCTGGAGCCGGCCGGTCTCCGGTTCGTCGACCGTGCTTGCCATGATCCTGGCGCATGAGTTGATCGCCCGCACCGCCGAGGCGCTTTCGAAGCGCGGCATCGAGTTGCCGGTCTTCGCCTCGCCGACGATTGCCGGCGTCACACTGCACGACACCGACGTCATTTATGGCGTCTATCGCGAGAGAATGCTCGAGGCGCAGAAGAAGCACCTGCCGGCCTTCCAGGCAACCATGCGAGGCGAATGACGAACCGGGGAGGCCACGCAAATTTGCGAGGCCTCCCGAAGCGGGTAGTCAGGTCACGATGCAGGCGGCACCCCGCGATCCGCTGGAGCCTCTCAGTTTCCGGGTGCAGGATCAGGAGGAGCTGTTTTTGGGGACAGCGGTGAACCGTCCACCAGGGCTGGGCCGCCAGATTGCCCGCCATTCTGAATCGCTTGTTCGCGGCTCATGCCTTTGTGCATCTCCGGAACGGTGAAAACCGGTACCTCGCCCTTGAAACCCTGGAGCTCAAAGGCGCCCGCCTGGACAACTGGCATCGATGCTCCCTTCGCAAAGCCGGGACCAAGCACCAGGGGGATGCGCAGCTTCTTGGTCGTCGATTCGAGCCGTGCCGTGCGGTTCACGGGCGAGCCGATCGCGGTGTAATCGAAGCGCCGTTCGGAGCCGAAATTGCCAACCGAGCAGATGCCGGTCTCGATGGCGACGCCGATTGCGATAGAGGGGTGGCCCTCGGCGGTGAAAGCGGCGTCTTCACGCTTTACCCGTTCTATCAGGGCTAGCCCCGCTGCGAGCGCGCGCTCGCGATGGTCCGGCTGATCAAGCGGCGCGTTCCAGAAGGCGAGCACCGCGTCGCCCATGAATTTGTCGATGGTGCCGTCGCGCTTGAGGATCTCATCGGTCGCAATGCCGAGGAAGTGGTTGACCACCTTGGCGATTTCCTGGGTATCGAGTTGTTCGCTCATCGTCGTGAAGCCGCGTATGTCGCTGAGCAGGATTGTGATCTCGCGCTTCTCGCCGGACAGGATCGCTTCGGTATCCGAACTTGCGAGGCGCTGCACCACGGAAGGCGAAAGATACTGGGAGAACTGCCGTGCCAGGGTGGACCGTCGCTGCTCGCTGCGCCTGTAGAGGACATAGCCTTCGAAGCCGGCTACCAGGATCGTCGCAAGCGCTGGCTGCAGGGGGTCATAGAGTGCACCCTGCATGTTGTATTCGAGAGCGCCGAACACGAAGGGCGTGACGGCCAGCAGCGCGAGAGCCAGGGCACCAAGCACGACACGCTCGGCGAGCACTCCGGAAAGCCCGATGAACATGAGGGCAGTGAGGACAAACCAGAGCCGCTCCACCGTGCGCGCGTGCCTTGGCTCTGCCAGGTAGCGCCCGGCAAGCAACTGGCCGATTGCATCGGCGTGGATGTCCGCGCCTGGTCGCGCTGGACGTGTCGGGGTGGGCAGGTACTGCGTCAGTCCGACGGCCGACAGATCGACAATGACAATGGCATCCCGCAGCCGCTGATCACTGTCGCCCGAAAGGATAGTGCTGGCAGATATACGTGGCGTATCGGTGCTGGTTTCCCAAAGGCGGATGCTCCCCTCCGGCTCGAGCGGCACGATGGCGCCGGCCATCCTGAGTGCATCGAACCCGGCGGCATTCAGGCGGGCTATGTAGCCATCCTGCCCGGCATAAAGGCGCAGGAGCTCGAGTGCGAAGGACGGCCACAGCTGCACGCCTTGAGCGGTATTGCGAAGCCACAGCAGCGGCACATGGCGCAGTACGCCGTCGGGATCGGGCAAGGTGCGAATGACGCCGAGGCCCGCGGCGGCGTTCGAGAATTGGGCAAGCGAGCCGGTCAGGCCGGTGAAGCCGGGAAGTGTGTCGGGTACTTGCCCGACGATCGACCAGCCGGCCTTGGGCTCTGCTTCTGAAACTGTCGCCTCGTTGCCCAGGCTGACGGCAAGCGCCGTTCGGGTTTTCGCCAGCGCCGTTGCAAGGCGCTTGTCTCCGGCGATGCCCTCAGGCGAGGTGTCGGCCTCGGGCAGCACCAGCGCAAGCCCGATCACCGCGGCGCCGGATGCGGTGATGCCATCGACCAGATCGGCCAACAGGCCACGGTTCCAGGGCCATCGCCCATGTGCCTTGAGGCTGGCATCGTCTATCGAGACGATCACGACGGGATTGCTCGTCGCCTGGCGGGGGGCGAGAAACTGGTAGAAGTCGTAGGTGCGTTCGCGGAGGCGCGACAGCGGCCCATCGAAAGCCAAATGGCAAGCGAGCAGCAAGAGCACGACCAGGAGACCGGATATTTTGCGCCTGCCAGCTTGCCGCCAATCAGCCCAGCGCCAACCGACCAAGAAGCTCATGTCGTGCGGCCAGGCCTAATTGCAGTAGTAGCAGCAACCTTCACCCTCACACTCGCCATCATCCTCCACCCCGCCGCCCACAGGTGGCGTCAGGCTGTCGGGGAACTCCATGACCACTCCGGGCAATGCGCCGTCGGTGGAGTCGCAGACTTTGAGCGAGCCGCCGAGTGCCGATGCACAAATCGCGCTTACATCCAATCCAGGACCCGGTGCGCCTGGCAGGCCGGTGCCGGCTATCCGGTCGATGCTGTCCAATATCGGGAAGGTATCGATGCCGCCGTAGCCGGTCAGCAGCTTGCCATCGTCCGATGTGCAGGCGTAGCCCGGGTTTGTGATGACCAGCCGTTTGCCATTGATCGTGCAGGTCATGCGGCCGGCGCGCAGTATGCCGACGGTCTGGCCGGCTGCCACCAGCACTTCGATGATGCCGCCTCTCGCCCCGAGCACCATATGCGGCGTCGCAACCTGCATGACGCCGCCTTTCGAAACCTGGCCGCCATAAAAACGGGCCAGGCCGCTGTTCATCCCGATGTCGATTTTTCCAGATCCGGAGCCCGGATTGTAGACGAATTCATCGATCGTCAGGCTGGTGTTCGGACCAATCTTGGCGCTCGATTCGTCCCGGAACACCAGCATTCCAAGACCAGTGGGATCGCTGCGCAACTGATCGCCGAGTTCGACGCCGGCACCGACGTTCATTGTCCCGCCGTTGTTGCGGACGATGTTGGTCTGGTAGGCCGTCATCGACCCGATCGTTTCAGCGGCGGATGGTGCCGCGAAGGCAAGGCAGGGGACAAAAATGGCGATCTGACGGTACGGGGTCCTCATCGCGGCCTCTTTCAATTGAGCGTCAACGTGTAGCTCATGAGCATTTCGAACGATTTCCGGTCGCGGTTGGCGATGTCGAAGTTGGTTTCGCGATAGGCGAGATCGACGCTGATCTTCTGCCACTCCGTCAGCTGAAAATCGCTTTCCGAGGCAATGCGCCAGAAGTCGCTCTTGATATTTGTGCCGATGCCAACGGACAGATCGGGAGTGTTGCTGTGGCCGGCCGAGAACGCGACCTGGTGCGACCATGCGAAAAGATCCGGTACGGTCATCAACAGGCCGCCATAGCGGATCTCGCCCGTGTAGCTGTGTCCGATTTCGCCAGATCCGGAGGCGAAGTCATTCGAGCCGACAAAGCGCAGTCCGAGCGCCTGGCCATTGCGGAAGCGGTAGCTGCCGCCTGCCTCATAGAAAACCCTGCTATCGGCGAAAATGCCTTGCGAGGCGCTTAGATCGATGTAGCCGCCGCCTGCAAAAAGCGTCGTCTCGACGGTCGGGCGCACAAGAAAGCGTGCACTGAGGCCGATGCCGGTTTCTTGGATGTCGCTGTCGAAACGATCTGTAACGGTAAACGCCGAAAGTAACAGGCGCAGCGAATCGATCCCACTATTGGGCAGCCCCTTGTCCCAGGTGATAGCGGCGTTGCCGTGGACAAAAGTCTCCTTGCTGCCGGGAACCGACAGGTCTTCCGTGAAAAAGCGCTGCGTCGCCGTCAACGAACCCGAAAGGACGAGGGCGTCGGCACTTGGCGTGCCGAGGTCCCATCGCACAAAGCCTTCCGCCCGCCCATAGGGCGAGACGAAGCTGTCGTCGTCCTGCGCCCCACCCGGCTCAAAATCGGTGAATGCGCTGAACACGCCGCCGGTCAGGGCGAGTTCCCAGGTGACGCCACGCAACGCGCGCTCGATGCGGGCAAGCAGGCGAGCAGCTTCCTGCTGCTCAGCCGCGGACAGCCCCCCAACCTCGATGCCGTACTGCACCTGCCGTCGGGCCAATTCATAGGAGCCGACATGATAGTACAACCGGCTGGCCGCCAGCCGGGCGCGCGCATCGCGGGGATATTTGATCAGATACTGCTCGATTGAGGAGATCGCCTGATCGTATTGTCCTGCATTGACGGCAACCGTGACGAACTGGGCGAGCGTTCCGTTGTCGGCCGGACTGGCGATGCGGGCTGAAAACGCATCGTCATAGGCCGAAAAAAGACCCTGCGCGCCAGCCGGCAATGCGCCGCTACAAAGCAGCGCCGCGGCGCAGCCGACGATTGTTCGAAACGAAGATTGCATGCCGAGAACCACCCCAAACCCGACCAGTGCGAAGGACTTAGCACGACCACAAGAAAAAAGGCGACTGAACTTTGGCGAAATCGTCCGAGTTTTCAACAGCTGTTGCAGCCGCGCAACAAACTATCGGGTCCATTCGTATTTCGGCTGCGCTGGTTGCAAAAACATCTTCTCGGCGTTGCTGTATTGGTCGAAATATTCGGTCGCGATAGAAACTAACAAAACTCATCACGCGATAGCGAACCTGGCTTGCTTCAAGATCAATATAGTTCGCGTGATTCTGCACGTATTTGGTCGCGGCCTGATCCATCAATGTCACATATGGCTCATCCGAAGGTCTTCCGTCGCATTGCGGAGGCGATCGGAGAGCTGGCGGGCAATGCTTCTCAACACGGCTTGCGCGATATGCGGCTTGGCCTTTGATATCTTGTTGGCGGCCGACGAGGTCAGCTCATAGGCAACAACGTCCTCGTCCGCGATCACGTCGGTCGAGCGCGGTCGCTCGGTCAGGAACCCCATTTCCCCCACTGTGCATCCTGCCCCGATGCTCGCCAGCCGGCGCCGTCCGCCAGGCGCATCCACCCAGACGCTGATACAGCCGCGCGTCAGCATCCACAGTCGGTCGGCCTGATCGCCAGCGCGGCACAGCACTGTGCCTCGGGGGAACTCGACGCGGTCGAGATAACTCATCAGCACTTTCAGATCTTCCGGTGCCATGGTCATGCCGAAATCGGTGCGCCCAAGCGGCACCTCTATCACCGAGCGGGCAGAACTGTCCGTACGCTCAACAATTTCCTCTTCGAAGCGCTCCAGCGCCGCCTCGAGATCGGGGTAGATGTTGGGCTTATCGCTTTGTGACGTAAACTCCTCCAGGGCCTCGGCATCCCTGAGATCACTGAAGAACAATCGCTGACCGCGCCGGGCGCAGCGAGCGGAGATCTGCTGCAAGGTCAACGCGCCGGAGGCGTCGACGTCGCTGACGGCGCGGAAATCGAGAATGATCACCCGCACTACGCTGGGCAGCCGGTCAATTTCCTCCGCGAGCTCATCGGCATTGCCAAAAAACAGCACGCCTTGCAGCTCGAGGACTGCCAGCTCCCGCTCGTGAATCGCCAGCAATTCGGTCTGAGCAGTGGAGCGGATGCGCCTGGAGCGCGTCTTGCCGACGATCTCCTTGCGCCGCACCACAGGCCGGTTCATTTCGATCATGAAGACGATGCAGGCCAGCGCCACGCCGACCACGGCGCCGACAACGGGTTGGCCAAGGACTGTAGCGAGCGCCACAGCGGCGACCACGGCCATATTACGCCGTGCCTGGGTTCGGCCCGCCGCGCTGTTGCCGAGAAGTGCTTGCCGCGCGGTCCGCAGCGCCCAACGGTCGATGGTATTGATGCCGACGAAGACCAGAATGGCGGACAGCACAACCAGCGGCATTGAGAAGATCAGATCCGGGAACGCAAGGATGGCAGCGAGCAGCACCGCCCGGCTCGCAAACGTCGACGTACGCATGCGCCCGCCGGCACGGTAGTTGGCGACGGTCAGCGCGGCCGACGTGGATACGAACAGCCCGCCCATGAGGGGAGAGACAAGATTGGCGATTCCCAGCCCGACGAGGGCGCGGTCCTGGCCGACCTGAACGTCGGCCAGATTGCGCGCAGTGCGCAGGGTAAAGACGGTGTCGAGCGTTCCCACGATTGCCAGGGTCAACGAGCCGGCAATCAGGGTCCACCAGATATGTTTCAGCCCCAGCCGGAGCGTTGAGGCAGCCTCGATCATGCTTACCGGTGCCCAGCCCTCTATATCGATCGAGCCGATAACGGGGCCGAGCTCAATATCGGGCGCCCACAGGCGGGCTGCGTGGTAGATCACGTAACCGATGATCAGGCCGGCAAGCAGCGCCGGAACTTTGGGCGCATGCCGGGTGATCATCGCCATGGCCGCGATCAGCGCAAGACCGAAGGGAAGCCTTGTGATCGTCGCCAGGCTGAAATCCGCCGCCACGATGCCGCTCCAGGAGGAGACCGCAAGAAGCATCGGCGTCTGGCTCTTGATGACCAGGATGCCGACGCCAGAGACGAACCCGGCGACAACCGGATGGGGGGCAAGCTTGACGATCCGGGCGAGACCGGTTGCGCCGATGAGGATCATCCACAGGCCAGTCAGCATCACGCAACCGACGAAGGCAAGCAGCGCTTGGGTCGTGTTGCCGTCGAGAGCGACCAGCAGGGATCCCAGCAGGCTGGCCTGGATCAGCGAGTTGCTGGGCATGGTCGTCACGAAGAATGACCGTTGAAATGCGGACGCGACAACGCCGCCGACAATGGCAGCGATGACGCCGGCAAGCGCGCCTTCCGCCACTCGATCTGCGCCGAGCGGCGATAGCGCAAGGACGCCGGAGGAGACGCACATCGGCAGCGCTACGCCCGCGGTCGTCACACCCGCGGTGAGTTCCTGGGCCAGAAGGCCCATGGCTGCGCTCAAACGACGCGCAATATCCGTCTGTATCGCAACCTGCTCAGTCACGGCGGTTCAAAGCTCCAAAAAATCCCACGGTGATAATCCCGCCGCCGCGTCCTTTTGCAGGACGCGCATCGGCGGACGCGCCGCTAACTACAGCACGAGCATGGTGGCCAGCCCCAGCATCAGGCCCATGCCTACGATATCGGTGACGGTGGTAAGAAAGATCGCTGAAGCTACGGCCGGATCGGCGCCGACCCGCCGCAGGCCCAATGGGATCAGCACGCCGGAGATTCCGGACATGAGGCACGATCCGGACATGGCGAGCAGGATGACAAGTGCCAGCATGGGCGCCTGGGCTGCCGACTCCGGTTGGCGCGAGGCGTAGAACCACATGGCCGCAGCCGCCACAAGACCGACGAGCACGCCGTTGGCGATCCCGAGCGCGCCCTCCCTCATCACCAGGTGCAGTTTCGGTCGCTTATCCACATCGCCCAGGGCAAGGCCACGCAGCGTCATAGCCAGTGCCTGGCAGCCGGTGTTTCCGCTCTGCCCCGCCAAGACCGGGAGGAATGCCGCCAAGGCGACGATCTTCTCGATTGTGCCTGTGAATGAACTGACCACGAAAGCAGCCATGAAGGCCGTCAGCAGGTTGAGCTGTAGCCAAGGATGACGCTTCAGGAAGGCTGAAAACAGCGGCGTAAAAGAACGCTCCTCCTTCTGGACGCCCACCATCTGGCCAGACTGGGCGGAAATCTCGATGATTTGTTGCTCGAACAAGCGCCAGCCGCGGACCTGCCCCAGCAGCCGGTCCTCCGCGTCCACCACCGGATAGACAGGGTAGTGGCGGCGTACCGCAGCCTTGCAGGCGCCGCTCAAGGACAGATCGACGGGGAGGGCGAACGGTTTTGGCAGCATGATCTGATCTACCGTGGTGTCCGCTTCGCTCAGCATCAGATCGCGCAGGACTACGAGACCAACCAGTTTATCGCCCTCGTCCGTGACGTAGAGATAAGTCAGCTCGGTCGGCACCTGAGCACGTCTGACGGCCTCCACTGCGGCGGCTACCGTCGTCCCGACAGGAACGCTGGCGGGAATCGGGTCCATCAGCTCGACGAGCGAATCGGGGATCGCGAGGCCCTTGCCATCGCCATGAGGCTTGATAGGCCGCATATGCGGTGGCAAATGCTCCGCCACCTTACGGGCGTGCCCGTCCGGCAACAACTTTAGTGTGTCCCGAATAAACTCGGGAGACTCTCGGGCCAGCAATTCCGCCGCGTCATCAGGTGCTCGAGCACGCAGCGTGCGCACCAGCTTCTCAACGTCGTTCTCTTTCTTCATCTGCTCCCCCAATTGCTAGTGTCTTGCCTCTGACGGTATGACACGAATCTGATCGCTCTGCGCTGGCGCTGTGCCCAAGCACCTCGATCCGGGAATGTTCGCCTCGCGGGGCGCCGAGTGGACCGAACCGAGACAGATCTGAGCCATTGCGGGGTGCATACAGGCGGCCTGTAACGTCTACGTGTCGCCGAGAATTCAACGTGTTGCGAACTTCACCGGTCTTTTCCTGGGCTCTGCGAGCACGTCGCACCAATGAAACTTAAACCCGGAAATTCTGCAGGGCAGGCCTACGGCGTTCGAATTGATTTGCCTTATGCGGCGCGTATTGCCAGCTCACCAGCTCAGGAGGCCGATGAATTCGCCAGGATGACTGATTTGCTTGATTCCGTAATCGTTCAGTCTCAGAAAGGGTCTCTCTGTATGAAATCTGTCCGGAACTAGAGGTGCTCTTCAGAGCTCGCAGGTCCGGGGCAGGCAGCCTGCTTTGTGAGACTCGAGGTCGTTGCGGTCCGATCCGAGTTAGTGGAGGCCCACTGATCACAGCGGTAGACCGCTCGGTCGCACTGGGGGCGAACAAAGACCCGTTTCGAGAGTGGCATCGGTTCAGCATTGCCATCTCACCTGACAGTGGTCCGGATAGGATTCCTGGCCGCCCGCCATCGGGGGATGCATATGGGCAACATCATCGGCGGCGCTCGATTTCGTTTGCGACGGTTCGATGAGGTCGCTTTTCGGGGCCTTGCTTGCTAACCTACCCTCCTGCAATGTCCCTTGCCGTCGCCCTCGCCGTCCTCATCTCCACCCTTCTGCATGCCAGCTGGAACGCCATCGTGCGGGTCAATGGCGACCGGTTGGGCGTCGTCACGCTGCTCGCGACCTTCAGCGCGCTGATCGCCGCGCCCGGCCTGTTCCTGCTGCCGGCACCGGCGCGTGAAGCCTGGCCGTGGCTTATCGCCTCGGTGCTGCTTCACGTCGGCTACAATGTCTTCCTCGTCAACGCCTATGCGCATGGTGAACTTGGCAAGGTCTATCCGCTGGCGCGTGGCACGGCGCCGCTCATCACACTGATCGTCAGCCTCGCCTTTATCGGCGAGCCGGTCGGCACGACGAAGATCCTAGGCGTGGTAACGCTGGGAGTCGGCATTATCTCGTTGACCTTCGACCAGGGCATCCGCGTTTTGATGCGGGCGCCGAAGGGCGTCGTCCACGCGCTTGCGACGTCGCTCTTCATCGGCAGCTACACGATCTCCGACGGCCTCGGCGCTCGCGCCTCGGGTGATCCGCTCGGCTACACCGCGTGGGTTTTCGCGTTCGACGGCGCACCACTCCTCATCTACGCCCTGATAGTGCGCGGCCGAGGCATTCAGCGCATGCTTGTCGAGCAATGGCGGCCGGGACTTATGGCCGGGGCGCTGTCGCTCGGCGCCTATGCTATCGTCATCTGGGCGATGACGGTCGCGCCGATCGCCCTCGTCGCCGCGCTGCGCGAGACGAGCGTCGTGTTCGCCGTAATGATCGGCGTTGTCTTCCTAGGCGAGCGGTTGACGCCAGCCCGAGCAATCTGCGTCGCCGTGGTGCTCGCCGGACTGATGCTGATGCGCGTGTAAGGCCTGTCCGTCTGCTTCGAGTTAATTTTCATTCGCGAGCGTCGTGGAAGGGTGGCGAGCAGACGCCCGCTCACGACGAACGGTTGCGATGCGCACCATTTCGGACATTCACAGGCCGGAGCACGACCCACGATTATTGTTTAGGAGCTGCTGAAGTTCCCTTCAACTTGTGCTAAGTTGTTGGGATGGAGAGCTGCGAGCAGAACGGGAAATTTCGCTTCCGTTCTGGTGGCCTTTAACGAGGGAAGAAAGAGCTCGCTTCCTCTTTAGCATTTGCAACTCGGTACCCAAGCGGGTCACTTGCCGGAGGAGCACATGGCGAAACTCACCGCTGATCAATACCTAGCGGCGACAGCTGCGCGACTTGCCCATGTGACGCAGACATACGCGATCACTTTTTTCGCCAACATCGCGATCATGTTCGCGATCCTTGCATACACATCATCAGCGGGACTAGCCGCCAGGTTCGCGCTCGCGACGATTGTGGTTTCAATCACGGCTTACGGAGTCTTGGCAGCCAAGGCCGCCTTGGATGACTTAAAGGCAATGCTGGACGATGCAGTCGACGACTTCTCGGGCAGCAGCTTCGGCGCTCACCTGAAGCAGATACCTACGGCGCTGTTCTCCGGAGCAAGCACCATCCTCATCCTTGCGATGGGGGTGACGCAGTTGTGGGCGATCATTTCGGCCTGACGTGGGCTGATCTCGAACTGCGTGGCCGGCGGCCGCCGACGGGGGCACGGGCAGGCCGACGTGACCGGGAAATGGCAGCAAAAGCGTCAAGAATCTAGGCGCGGCCAATGCCCCTTTCGGGTCGCCAGTTTCTTCACGGATAATTCTAATGCGCCTGCTTGAAGCCCTCAGCTACGGAACGGAACGGTATCCGAGGAAAGCTGCCAGACGACTTCGCGTCCTCAATATCACGTGTTGGAGCATGGCCTGGGTTTGGCTGGGATTCGCCGCTTTGTTCCTGTCAAGCTTCAAGCTCCGCACCGTCGGTCTCATTGATATGGGAATGGCGGTTTTTCTGTTTGCTATTCCTCTGCTGCATCGCATAGGACCGAGCGTTGCTGCTATGTTTTTTATTTTGGTGAGTTACCCCGCAATTTTCGTCGTTTGCTTCTTGGTCGGTACCGATAGCGGCATGCAAATGGAGTACTTGGCATTTGCTGCCGGCGCGGTGCTAGTTCTAGGTGTGGAACCCGTCGCACATCCACTCATCGTCGGCGTTCTCTCCTTGGTGTTGATCCTGGCTCTGGAAATCTTTGCTCCGCGCAACGCCGGTCTCCTAGACGAGGCAGCAATGCTAGGCGGCTTCATCGCGGTTGTGACTGCCACCACGACGGTCATGTTCGCCGTGGTGTTCTATGCGGTTCGCGAAGCCGCACGCTCCGAGTCAATCGCAGAGTTCGAATATGGGCGATCCGAGTCATTGCTGGCGAACGTCCTACCTACAGCTATTGCAGATCGGCTGAGGTCCGGTCCCACGCAAGTCATTGCCGACAAGCACGAGCACGCGTCGATTCTTTTCGCCGACATGGCAGGGTTCACCGCGGAGGCCAGCCAGACTTCACCCGTCCAACTTGTCGGATTCCTCAACCACGTTTTCACGGCCTTTGATCAGCTGGTTGAACGCCACGGCCTGGAGAAGATCAAAACCACGGGCGACAACTACATGGTTGTCAGCGGCGTGCCCGTGGCGCGATCGGATCACGCCGCTGCTCTGGTCCGTCTTGGGATCGAAATGCTCAATGCCGCCGGCCGGATGCGCGATCCGCATGAACGCGCCGTGTCGATCCGCATCGGGATAGCCAGCGGCCCGGTTGTTGCGGGCGTCGTAGGGGTGAAGAAGTTCTTCTATGACGTCTGGGGCGATGCGGTGAATGTCGCATCGCGCATGGAGACTACAGGCGTGCCGGGCAGGATCCAGATTTCGCCGGAGACCTACGAACTTGTGAAGGACCAGTTTGAACTCGAAAGCCGCGGCCCTATTGATGTGAAGGGCAAGGGCAAGATGACGACATGGCTGTTGGTCGGCCCGAAGGCGGGGACTACTCATTCGAACGGCTACCTATGACCGGGGCGAACAATAAGGCCACCACGGGGCCAAACGCGAGCGTGGATTTCGCTCGCGGCGGTGTGATCCAGGTTCTAAATCAACGCGCACTGCTCACCCGTTGCCGGTCAAAAGAGACCGCTTCGGGGTCATACAGGGACATTTATTGCTTGCCACCGGCGACCGCTTCGGGTCGCTTCGTCTGGGACACCCAATAGCAAATGCGTAAACAGTAATCAGGCGTTCGTGCGGCGAAGGGAATTCCGCTTTCACACGAACAGAAAGTCATGCGCGGTCAACGTGCCCGTGAAATTATCGAGAGTGACTTGATCCGCTCCTGCGGTAATGATGGTGCCAGTTCCAATTCTGGTGATTGTGAGATCATTGAAAGATTGCACATCCTCCACGCCGCTAAACTGAATTTTGTCATTTTGGCTCTGGCTGAAGTCTTCGATTTCGTTATTGAATCCAACTGTCATTGGACCATCGTCCTTGAATACAAACAGATCTCTCCCGCCTTGAGCCTGAGCGCTGTCAAATTCCCCATCGCCCCACATTAGGTTACTGACCAAGCTGCCGGGTGCAGCGGTCCCAGCGTACAGGGTATCGTTGCCGCCCTCGGCGGAGTCAAAGAAAACAAATGCATCGCCGAAGAGAGCGTTAAGAACCTGGCCACCGCCAGTGTTGTTGCCGCCGATCAGGGTATCGTCGCCACCCCGAGCAGAGTCGTGCATATTTGCCCCGTCGCCCACGAGACCATTGGAAACTAGGGCACCGTCACCGCCAGTGTTGTTGCCGCCGATCAGGGTATCGTTGCCGCCCCGAGCGGAGTTGAACATGTTTGCTGCCTCGCCCCAGACTTCATTGAAAACCCCGGCATCGCTGCTGCTGTTGCTGACGCCAATCAGGGTATCGTTGCCGCCCCGAGCGAAATCGAATTGGAACAGCGCGTCACCCGAGAGAAGATGGCGGACGTCGCCACCGGTGACGTTGGTGTGGCCGGTTAGGGTATCATTTCCACCCCGAGCATGGTCGAACATGCTGCCGCCAGCATCCCCAAACAAGCCGTTTACACTGTTGTCGCCCACAAGGACGTCATCGGTGCCCCTTTGATGGTCCGTTAAATCTCCCGGAGTAAATGGAACGCGCTTGGACATCCTGCCCTCCTGCTGAAGTGGGGCCCCGGCCGACTATAATCTTAGATTAAGATATCAAACACGCATCATGCCTTTGATGGATTTCAGAGGCCAAAAAGCGAGATAATGCGGGCGCGGGAGAACGGGCGCAAATCTTTCCGGAGCTGGTGCGGCGATGATTGAAGCGAGGATTAGCGGCACGGGTCGGTTCTCGGTAGGGGGCGACCCCAGATTCATCACTTTCGTGTCGTGACGCCTACCAGAGAATTTACTCGTGAACTGACCGGCCAACGCCAAACTCATACTCGCCGGGCCGTCTTGTCAGTAGATGACAGAAACCGCTCAACGGCCGCGCCTTAGTAACCGCTTCAAGCTCAAACCGGCCAACAAAATATAAGGCGGCATGGCGAGCGAATAGTGACCACAGTTTAATTCCAAAATATTTGGCCTAGCCCCGGCGTCCTTCAGCCTCTGCATGAACCTCTCCGATAGCTCTGGCAACACCACTTTGTCTCTCTTAGCCAACACAACATGGAGATCGAGATCAGGCCGTGCCAAACTATGCGCGTAATTCTCCCAGTTAAGTGGACCCCAGGCCCTTCTGAGATCGGTCAGCTCAATCTCAGGCTCAAGGCTATCGCGTATCGATCGTGTCGCGCGGCCCGTCCAAACCATATCCGCTAGACTCCCCGCCGCCGGTCCGCGACAAACCCGATCCAGGCGGTCGCACTGGGATGCGCGGACGACAGTGCGACCCATCCTGACAGGAACGCGCCAACTTGTCGTGCTACGATGAGAGCGGTCGGCCGGTGTTTACGATACCGATCTGCCAGCCTGCCATGCAGTGGAAGAGGAGAGTTCACCATGTCCGGGATCAACCGCCGCGTCTTGCTTCTCAGCTCCGGCAGTGCCGTCATCGGCTCGACGATTGCGGCAACGGCTCACGCCGGAGAGCCGCGACGCCGGGACCGAGAACCGTCCCGCGACCTGCGGGCGCTGATAAAGGCGCACAAGGCATCGTACGCGGCGTTCGGCAAGGCAATCCAAGGAAGGGACGGCAGTAATCGCGAACACGACAGAGCCAGCCGGGCCGAGGAAAGGGCACTGCTGGCTGTCTGTGCCTATCCTGCGATCAGAGAAGGTGATCGCCGGGCCAAGGCCAGATATCTTTTGAGGATCGAGGGCCGCGGCGAGCTCGACTTGGCAGTGCACATGCAGGCTCTTCTCCGTTCGACAATGTGGAAAGGATAGGGGACTGGCTTCCGCATCGCGGAACTTGGACGTCCGTGCCTTTATCAGAGCTTCGACAATGGTCGATGTTGCCGCCAAGGCGGCCTTGTGCGGACGCTGCTAGGCGACGGTGCGAGCGGCATGGACGAGAAAGACTGGGAGACGCTTTTGCGGTCGTTTTCAGATCGTGACGGTTATTGATAAATCGTGACGGTTATTGATAAAGAGAGGCCATCCAGCCGCTCGGGGTTTTAGCAAAGCCGACGATGGATTGTCTTTTTCTTTGGCCGCCGAGTCCATCATAGGTAACATCAACAGCGCATCGTACACCAGGTCCCAAGGTGTCTTTGTCGCATTGCCCCAATGACAATTGTAGATTCGGCCAATCATTGGGCTTGACGGCTTGAAGCGACGCGCGAGCTTCTTCCTCAGTGGGAATTTCCAATTGGGAGTTTCCAGGCGCCGATCTTAGGCGTAGGTCCCGCCAACTCCCATGGCGATACCGATCATGAGAGCGATGGCAGAGGATGCGATGCTGTTCATGAATACCAAAGACTAAGGAGCAAATCGCCCAGAGCGGGAAATTGATTGCAAAGGCACGTGAGCGCCAAAAGGAAAATGATGGCGGCTACAGCCCAACCGTGCCGACCAGGTTCTCGATGGTCCCGGTTTCGAGGAACTCGAATGCGAAGCCTGTTCGAAGTCGCCGAATTCTGCAAGCCCTATGGTGTGCGCATCGCCTTCGAGATCTCTTCGCCAATGGAACCGGGTCGGTGCCGGCAGAGCCCGGCCGAGGTGGCGCAGACGGTGAACACGGTCGACCATCCGAACCTGGTGGCGCTCATCGATTTCAGTCACGCCTATATCGGATCCAGATCGGCCCATCGCGGCCTGAATTTTCGCGAGCAACTGCGGGCTATGGCGCCGGTCGCGGGCCCTTCATGTCCATGATTCCTTCGGTCGCCTACAGGGTCTCGATCAAAGCTACCTGCCGCAGGAGGATGCAGCGCTAGGCGACCTGCACTTACCCCTCGGCTTGCAGCAGCTGGTCTTCTTGTCTGGGACCGCCCTCATCATGGAAATCGGACCCCGGTATCGCAATGAGCAGCCCGGCAGCCTGGCGAAGGCAAAAAAGCCTGATCGCCCTGAACAGTCGCGCTGGGCGCAGAGCGGCCGAGTAGAAGGTGGGAATGGCCCGCCGTGGCCCGCTAACGTCGGTCAGAGGTACCGAACTCGTAGGCAGCGAGCCGCTCCCTATTAAGAGATGGGCCGAGCGTGTGTTTCGATGCTGTTTTTCAAAGAGATTGTACGAAGATGCCGGTCTACGATACTACGGCAGAATTTGACTTGGCCAATCCTTAGCTGTCGAGTGCGGGCAGGGGCCAGTCAACCGCCCGTTAGGTCAGCGAGCATCGAAACACTAGGCCTTACATGGATGAAGCCTTTACCACCCGTTTGCTGAAATTCATTTGCTTTCCAGAGGGCGTGCCAGCCGAACGCCAGGCCCGCCGCCATTTTCGGGAATGAATTCGACGCCGCCGGCCTCCAATGCGCGCTTCAGAGCTTCGATCGTCACTTGGTTGGCCTTCAACATGCCAGCGGGTGGCTCAAGCCGCTTAATGGTCGCGACTGACACTTTTGACTTCGCGGCGAGGATCTTTTGATCCCATTGCAAAAGTGCGCGGGCTGCTCGCAACTGCTCACTCGTTATCATTATCTTATACCTGACGCATCGTTTGATACCAAAAGTCTTGATTGTGCCGCCGGTTTCGTTTAAGACTGTAGAGTGGACCCTGCGCTCGCTCAGCCCCGGACAACACTCGACCGGTGGCAAACGAGCCCGTGTGAAACGGCCGAATAAGGTGGTGCAACACCTTACCCGGCCTGACCACAACCTAAGCTTCTGAGGAGCTCGGATCATGACTGATTCCGACAATAGCATGAGTCTGCCATTCGTCACCCGCAGGCGAGTGCTTGCAGGAACAGTGGCGGCTACCACCGCGTGGACGGTTAACGGTAACGCGTCTGCAGGCGACGCCGGGAGGGCCAATGTGCCTTCTGACCCAGCGCTGGCGCTTTTGCGGGAATGGCAGACAGCCCGCAAGTTGACCGATCGGCTTTGCCGCAAGCAGCAGCGCCTGGAGACCAGGCTTGCCGAATGTGTCGGTTTTCCTTGTGTAGACGTCCGCCTGCCCGGTGGCGAGCAATTAACACTCTACTCGATCGAGGCAGTCAAACATGTACTCGGCAATGGGCCGGATACCGCCGCTCTTCGAGAGAAGGCCGAAACTGAGTTTGCTGAGCATCAAGCACGCTGGGAAGCGGCTGCCGAGAAGTCCGGTTACATTGCCGCGCTCAGAGCCGAAGGCGAAGCTGGCGAGCGAACGAAGGATCTTCTGGACGCCTTCTCAATCACCCCAGCTACGACTCTCGCCGGCGTGGCGGGCAAGCTCGATGCGGTGTTGCGCGAGGGCGAAGCCTGGGAGGAATGTTCTGAGTTTCCTTGGCCGCAAATCCGCTCAGCGCTCAGCGATCTGGTGCGCCTCGCCGAAGGCTTTGGTGCTCACCGAGTGCGGCGTCAAGGGACCCATCATGAGCAAGCTGAAGCTCTCCGCCATTCCCGATGACCGTCCGGTCAAGATCACGGTCGAACTACCAAGCGCCGCTCGTCGCAATGTCGTCCCCTATGCTGAATTGCTCGGCGGCGAGACCGGACAAAACTGATAGCACCGATGCTGACACGATTTATGACGACAGACAGAGCGTTTGCCAGGGCCCGACAGACTCTGAAACCGGGTGACTGTTCGGGTCATGCCGGTCGGACGACTGTCAGGACGAATACCGATCGCGCAGGAAAGAGATGAAGGTCGGCAGGGCAGGATTGGCGTTGTCGGGGCGCCAACGGGCTAGACTGGAGATCTGGATTGGTTTGCCCCCGATCCGCAGCTTGCGGCAGACCGCATCCTGAGGAACACTGTCGGCATCTTGGTCGTGAATCAGAGCGACTCCAAGCCCGTTTCCGACAAGGCGCAAAAGGATGCCCGCACTGACGTGATGTTCGACGATTGAAGGAAGCTGCACGGCGCGTCCAACGGCGTCGGCGAGCTGAAATGCTTCGCCCCTACGCACCAGCAACGTCTCCTGCTGCAACTCGTGCCACTCGATCACGGAACGGCTGGCGAGAGAATGATTTGCGGCAAGAACGACAGCCAGAGTGTCTCTCCACAGCGTCAATTCGAATGCGCCGCCGGTAAATCCGGAGGAGGAGGTCACGACCACGTCGACCTGAGTGGCACCCAGAGCAGCCTCAGGCGAAGGGTAAGGACTTTCTGTCAAGCTGACGGTCACGTTGGGATGAGATTGCCCGAACTCGATGATTGCATCCAAGGCTCGCCCGGCGAGGAGGATCCCGTTGGAGCCGATGGAAAGCTTTTGTTGGTCATGTTTGGTGCCGGACCTGGCCAGGGTGAGCGTGTTGTCGAGCTCGAGCAGCACGGAGCGCAGATGCTCCAGGAAGCGCTCGCCGGCCGGGGTTGGGCCGACGCCGCGGGCGTGGCGATGAAATATCCTCGTACCCATCGCGTATTCGAGATCGCGGATGCGCCGGCTGAGCGCGGAGTGATCGATCCCTGTACGTCGCGAGGCGCGAAGGAAGCTGCCCTCCTCCGCGACCACAAGTGCATAATTGAGGGTAGCCAGTTGGATGGAGCTCTGCATCTCTGCTCAAAGTCAAGTTGGCGACAAAACGCGTTTGAGCGCTTTTGGCCGCTGCGGGCTATCGCCAAATCTCAGTATTGACACATCTGGGCCTCTTTTAAGCAGGATCACGACGACATGGATCGCCGGACCTCGCCGGAGGCGTACGACAAGGACGGCAGAAGGCGCCCAGCAAGACTTCCCGCGAAAATCGGAGATGCTGCGACGGAACGCGTGGGTTCCGCTCGTGGAGAGGGCTCGCATAAGCCAATGAAGCGGGCTCGTTTGTTAGGCTATGCTCGCTGCGATATTCCCGGACGACACTCACTAGCGATACCACTCCATTTTTGGAGTGAGCCTTATAGAGGGGACGTCGCACTCCAGGAAGAGAGCACAACTCAGACTGGTCACTTCGCTTGGAAAATCCGGTGCTTGAACAAAGACGGAGCGGCGGACCGGCTCGAGCAAAGGGTCCGCCGTTCCGGGTCGTTCAGATCACAAGGAACGAACCTGCTGCAAGCGACAGACCTGGAGAAAGGGTGGCGAACTGTATTTGAGCTGCGCCACCGATCCCGTCGCTGTCGAAAGAGAGTGCTCCTGTTGAGTTGTTGTAGATGATATGGTCGGAGCTATCATGCGCGGCCGCACCCGCAAAGAAAGCATCGGATGAAAGGCCTCCCAGCTTAAGCCCGGCAAAAACCGCGTCGTCGAGTTGGATCTTGTCCTGGAGCTTGTTGAAGTCGGTGATCCTGTCGATATTGCCGGCTCCAAGAACGCTGTTGAACACGAAAGCATCATTGCCTCCGTTACCGGTCAAGATGTCGGCACCGCCGCCACCATTGATGATGTTCGCGCCGGCGTTGCCTTGGATGGTCTGGGCAAAGGTGTTGCCCGTCAGGTTGATTGCTGACGTACCGGACGGGCTGGTGGTGGCGAGAAGTTCGATCTGTGAACTGGCCGAAATCGCATGGCTCACAGCAGCGAACACCCTGTCGGAACCGCCGCCGACCGCCTCGTAGATTCTGTCGCCGGTATTGTCGACATAGTAGGTGTCGTTGCCGCCATAGCCGACCATCCTGTCGGCGCTGCCGCCGCCATTTATGACATTGGCGCCGGCATTGCCCTGGATGGTCTGGGTAAACTCGTTGCCGGTGAGGTTGATTGCCGTCGTGCCAGCCGGGGTGGTAGTGGCAAGACGTTCGATCTGAGAGCCGGCTGCAAGCGCGTAGCTCACCGAGGCGAGCACCTTGTCATTACCGCCGCCCACCGCCTCGTAAACCTTGTCGCCGGCATTATCTACATAGTAAGTGTCGTTGCCGCCATAGCCAGTCAGGGTGTCCGCACCGCCGCGGCCGTTGATCGCGTTGGCGCCGGCATTACCTTGGATTGTCTGACCGAACTCGTTGCCCGCAAGGTTCATTGCCGTCGTGCCGGCCGGACTGTTGGTGGCGAGAAGCTCAATCGCCGAGCCAGCCGAAAGGACATGGCTCCTCGAAGTGACCACCCGGTCGGAGCCGCCGCCCACCGCCTCGATGACCTTGTCACCGGCATTGTCGACATAGTAGGTGTCATTGCCACCATAGCCGGTCATCGTGTCGGCGCCGCCGAGGCCGTTGATGAAATTGGCGCCGGCATTGCCCTGAATGGTCTGGGCAAAGCCGTTGCCTGTGAGATTGATTGCCGTCGTGCCGGACGGATTACTGGTGGCGAGAAGTTCGATTTCCGATCCGGCCGCAAGCGCATGACTTACGGAGGCGAATGCTTTATCGGTACCGCCGCCCGCAGCCTCAATCTCCTTGTCGCGGACATCGTCGACATAATAGGTATCATTGCCGCCATAGCCGATCATCGTGTGGCCGCCGGCTCCGTGGAATACATCGTCGCCACTGGTGCCATACAAGATGTCGCTTGTGTCGACGGGAGGCGGGGTGGTTCCGGTGGTAGCGAGGTTGTGCTCCCGGAAAAAGGCTTGCAATTCGGAGGAGCTTTCAAGCGCGGTGTCGCCGTTCTGCGTTCCCCATTTATAGGTGTAGTCGAAGGCAGGTGACGGCACCAGTGCGGCCCAATGATCGATCATGATTTGCATCTGTTCGGGGGTGGGCATGACATGTCTTCCGCCATCGGAAGTCTCCCAGTTACCGCCGCCAAAGGCTTGGTAGACCGGAACGATGTTGCTAACCGGGATGCCCGATTTCACCGCTGCAGCCACGGCTCGATCGATCATGTCATAATCGACCGTGTCCGTTCCCGTGCGCACCGGATAGGGGTCTATTCCAAAATAGTCGATATGCGTGTTGGCCGGATTGTAGGTGTTCGTAAAATCCGGATTGGTCGGGGACCCCATATTCATCATGGTGATGAAGGTCTTGGCGCCCGGAAAATGCTCATGGATCCAGTCGGATTCCGCCTTCAGGTTCTCAGCGGTTGCGTAGGTGCCCCACCTGCCGGTGGGATCGGGCTCGTCAACAAGATAGAATCCGAACACGTTCGGATTGCCGAGGAAGGGGGTCATTTTCTCGATGAAGGATGAGGTTACGCCCTCGTGCTCATTCAGATACACCAAGCCCTTCATGCCATCCGGCAATGCGTTGACCTGGCTAACATATTGAACGTCGGCCAGATTGAAGCCGGCGGTTGCGATTTCGGTGGCGGAACCACCCGAGGCGTAGTGCAGAGTTGCCATCCAATATTCCTTTGTCTCATTCGATAGCGCCCGGGGATTGCCTACTAGAGGGTGTATATTAGCGCCAAATCACATACCTGCAGGCTCTGATAGAATGGTTGATCGCTTGGTGAGGGCGCATGACTAAGAAAAGGTGCGTTAGATAATAATTTCGGACGACTGGCGACCGGTCGGATCACGGAGCCAAATCCTTGACCTTTCTTCCGATTTGCCGGTAATATTCAGGTTTTCCGTTCACTGCCATTAAATCATTGATTGAATGTAACTCAAATATATACTAGAAAGAACGCATTACATCGAATGTACACTTCAAATGTGGAGGACGGTTTTTCGAATTAATCTCGGGCTGTAGCGGATCCAAGTTCTCTTACGGGGACACCAATTTGTTGTGGACAGATGTGAGCACGTGCTCATTGACGGCTGGATCAGAACCTCAAATGAGGTCGCCGACACCGGAGATAGTCGGTTTTGCCTGGGTTTTGCCTATTGCCGCTCGCCGGGAAGGCAGCTTTCTGTTAGGAAAGTGGCGACTGAGTGGCGTTCCCCACCGCCCCTGCGTGTGAGCTATGAGCTTCGTCCATCCGATCCGAGCCCAGAAGATGTCGGGCGAATTGAGAAACTGACCCCTGACGAAATGAAGAACTGACCCCCTCGGTTATGAGAGGAGGCATGGATGACGATTGGGATTTCGGCGATTCCTGCATTGTCGAGAACGATGCAGGGAGAGGAGATGCTTCGGCCTGAAGAGGTGGCAGCGATGGTGCGGCTGCATGAGCTTGGCTGGGGAGCGAAGCGGCTGGGGAAGGAGTTCGGGTGCGCGCGAATACGGTGCGTCGGTATCTGCGCGAAGGCGGGACTGTTCCGTTTCGCAAGCCTGTGCGGCGGAGCGCGTTTGACGGGCTAGACGATTGGCTGCGAGAGCGCTTCTTCCGCCATGATGGCAACGCCGATGTCCCCTTGGCGCCCGAACCCGTGCATCGCTATGAGCGGGAGCGTCTGGGCCAACTTAACTTGCTGCCACCGCGACCCGGCCTGCCTCTTTTTCACTTGCGAGTGCAGCAATCCGCTTGTTTGCGACGAGAGTCAGGCGGCAAGCAGTTAGAAAAAACTATGGGGTGGGCGGCTCGGGGGGTACAAATCCGTCGAGCGAACGAGCGATCTGTGACGGACCCACTCGAACCGGCCAAGGGACCGCGCCCGTTGGTTTCGGTAATTCAGCGCATAGAATATTTCAATCCTGCCTGCAGCATTCTCGTGCGACCGGAAGGAAAGGGTTGCCAATGCTCTAAAAGTCCCAAAAACCAAAACAGCGAGGCTCACGACTCGCTAGACCAACTGGCCGAATGTAGACCAAACCACAAGGCTATGTTCGACGTACCCTATCCGTCGGAGTGGACCTTTGAGCGGCCCGAGACATAGGTGACGATTTGTACCGGACACATAGGTAACACTTTTCGGTTTTTGCCGGGAGGTGTTGATGCCGTGGAAAGAGTGTTCGGTGATGGAGGAACGTCTTCGCTTTGTGGCTCGCCTGCTCGACGGAGAAGGCATGAGCGCGGTGTGCCGGGAGTTCGGGATCTCGCGCAAGACC
>NZ_JAMYRR010000018.1:0-125377 GCF_040321535.1 Mesorhizobium sp. M0340
TTTTCATAGAGCGCGGTTCCCCCTCTCCGTCTCGGCTTCGCCGAGCCACCTCTCCCCCATTTTCGTGGGGGCGAGGAACCCGGGCTGGAATGAAGCCGCGTCCAACGCTCAAGGAGCAAGTTTGTTCTTGCTTTGTGCCGGCAGCTATGCTATTAATTTGTGTATGGTGCTGATTCGCACCGACGACCCGCCCGCCGAGGCGGGTTTTTTGTTTCGGTCGGTTTGTCACGGTTTTGGTCGCCGCCACCCAGCACCGCTGTGGCTTCGACTCAGAGCACTCGATGCATCCACCCGCCGCGCCACCAACCGGCGACCGTAGAAGACGGCTTGACGGCCCCTGCCCGGCATCTGAAAAGGACTGGCCTGAGGGAATAGACATCCTACTAGGACCACCCCCGATAGTTCCCCTTAGAGTGTACCTTAAGGTGACACCCGAGAGGGAACCATAGGTACCCCTTAGGGTGCCACCTGAGAGCCTTACAGCAAGGCTACCCCTTAGGCTCCCCTGAAGTTCTCCTCAGGGTGTAGCCGAGGGGGCACAGGGACACAGGAGACCACCTACCTGTTGCTTCTTCTGGCCTTATCAAGGTCAGTATAGACTTTTCCCCTCGGCCATTTTCCACAGCTCCTCAGCTACTTTTTGACAGACGAAACCAAACGAAGTCACACGCTAAACAGAAAACAAGGAAAAAGGGCGAAAGCCTCCTGGCCTTGGACGACGATCGAAACGACATTAATAACAGAAGCAAAAGAGATAGACCGTATATCCAAATATTAATGAGAAGGTAACGGTACCCTGCCAGAACTGAAATCGACATAAATCCGTGTCTGAAATAGAATACCTGTATCATGTCGAGTAAATAAATTGCCGGAATAATAATTAGCAGATATGCGAATGCATTCTTTGCACGAAGTAAATTAGCCTCATTTGCAATCCACAAAAAGACGACAATAAGTAAAAGGAATAGTGGAAATGACGGGCTTGCAAAAAATATAGGCTCTGAAGTCATTCCCTTATTTCTTCCAAAATCCAGGCGTAGTTTCGGGCGTAATAATCAGACGGACGGCATGGCCGTCAAGCGCTTCCGCCAACAGTTCGACAGCGAGGCGGCAGCGGAGAAGTGGGAGTTCGAGTCCCGCGCTGCCTTGAAGGCCGGCAAGGTGCTGCCCGAGGGGCCATCCAAGTCGACCGGTGGCAAGGACGTGGGCACCCTCGGGGAGGTTCTGCGCTCGGCCACCAAGTTCCGCTGGACCAACCATGACGGTTGCGTCGGTCAGGTCAGGAATGCCACGACGTTCGTCAAGTGGGCCGGCGAGAAGACCAGCCCTGCGGAAGCCCTCACCACCGGCAACGTGCTGGAGTTCGTCGAGCATCTGATGGACGAGCGCAAGGTCGCCAACCAGACGATCAACCGCTACCTGTCCGCGATCTCTGTCCTCGCCAAGCAGGCCGGTGTGGCCAAGCCCGATCTGCCCTGGCAGAAGGGCAAGAAGGGCCGGCTGCGGTTCTTCACCGAGGAGGAAGTGGCGCTGGTCATCCAGACCCTCACCCTGTGGGGCAAGGATCGCATCCGTGACCTGTTCATCTTCCTCGTTGACACGGGAGCCCGACCGTACTCCGAAGCGACCGCCTTCCGGTGGCTCGATCTGCGCGGCAACGTGGTGACCTTCGAGCTGACCAAGAACGATCTGCCGAGGAGCATCCCTCTCACCAAGCGCGCCCTCGAAGCGGTCGAACGGCAGCGGCCCTACACCGGCCACCTCGAAGGCCCCTTCTGCGACATCGGCAAATGGGAGGTCATTGAGGTGTGGCGCAGCATCCGCGAACACATCCCGGGGCTGTCCGACACTGTGGTCTACACCACGCGGCACACATGCTGCTCATGGCAGATCATCCGTGGCATCGACATCCGTCGCGTCCAAATCTGGATGGGTCACAAGTCGATTCAGACCACTCTCAACTACGCCCACCTTGCGCCGAACCACCTGCTCGACAACCTCACCGCCCTCGAAGGTGGCGCGGCTCCGAGGCTTGTCGTAATCAACGGCAAATCCTAGAAGGGCTTAAGGTTGGGGAGCCTTGCGAAACTGTCGGTTGTCAGGCTTAGTGCGGCTATGCGCAAATCCGTGTTCTTGGCCTGCATGGCCCTGTTGATGGCACTGGTCTGGATGCCGGCCTATTCTGCCGACAAGCCCGTTCATTCGATGTGGTCACCGACCTACCAAGGCGCGACACGGGAAGAGTTGCAGCAGTCGGCTATCAACTTCGAGAAGATGGAAGCCGAGGCAAACTCACGCAAGCTGGTCTATTCACTTGTTGGGCTTGTCGGATTGTTCGGGGCAATTGTGGTAGTTGGCCTCCTCAGAACGAGGCAGCAGCGGATCGTTGCCGCTACTGACTATGCCATGATCGGAACACTTGCTGCCGTAGTTTCGGCAAAGAGGACCTTGCGCGACAAGATTGAAGCCCGCATAGCGTCTAAGACAAAAACGACGGATGACTGACATCCGCCGAATTGATCCCCACCTTAGTCCGACCGTGTGGGAAACCATGTGGGAGACTGGTGGGATTTCCCCACAATGTGGGAGGTGGGCGTGGCGGAACTGGTATACGCAGCAGACTTAAAATCTGCCGGTGTTTCAAGCACTTACGGGTTCAAATCCCGTCGCCCACACCAACCCTCGCAACGGACTTAAAATCCCTCGATCTCTGATCGTACGGGTTCGATTCCCGTCGTCCGCACCAGATTGGTCTTCGTTTGATACCCTTCGTGACTAGAGACCAGGGCGCTCGACCCGGTTCTGGCCCTCTCACCTCCCGATCGGGTTCAGCTTCAAATGCTGGATTAAAATAATCGTCTTGGCGTCGATGATCCGACCGTCGTGGATGCCGGCCAGCGCCTCGTCGAGCGGCATTTCCAAAACCTCGATGTCTTCGCCTTCGTCATGCGCGCCGCCGCCGTCGGAAATGCGGTCGGCCGGCGAGTAGCGGGCGACGAAGAACCAGAGCCGCTCGGTCACGCTGCCGGGGCTCATATAGGGCGAAAACAGCCGCTGCACATCCTTCAGGCGGTAGCCGAGTTCCTCCTCGGCCTCCTTGCGGATGCAGGTTTCGGGATCGTCTTCGTCGAGCAGGCCGGCGCAGGCCTCGATCAGCGGCTCCTTGTGGCCGGTGACGTAGGCCGGGTAGCGGAACTGCCGCACCAGAAGCACCGTCGACCGCTCGGGATCGAAAGGCAGGATCACCGCACCGTCGCCGCGATCGTAGGTTTGGCGGGTATGCGTTTCCCATTTGCCGTCGCGCCGGCGATAGTCGAAGACGGTCTTTTTCAAAACCGCCCATTCGTCGGAAAGGACTTCCTCAGAGCGGATGCGAATGCGATCTTCCATGGTGGACTCCCTGCTGCCGCGGCAAGGCGTAGCCGCGAACGGCCGTCCGCGCAATCGGGCCACCAATTGGTCCAGAGACCGTTTCACCGTCTCGTGTCTGGCGCTGGCACAATCGGCTGCATAAATAGCGGCAACCCTTTCCGGAGTTTTTTTATGACCTCATCGCTTTTCCAGCCGATCACCCTCGACGGCCTCACCTTCCCCAACCGCATCGCGGTCGCGCCGATGTGCCAATATTCGGCCGAGGACGGCTCGGCCAGTGATTGGCACCTTTATCACTGGATGAACCTGGCGATGTCGGGTGCCGGCATGGTCACCGTCGAGATGACCGATGTCGAACGGCGCGGCCGCATCTCGCATGGCTGTCTCGGCCTCTATTCCGAGGACAACGAGGCGGCGGCGCGACGCACGCTGGATGCAGCCAAGCGCGTCGCCGCGCCGGGCACGAAATTCGGTACGCAGCTTGCCCATGCCGGACGCAAGGCCTCCAACCGGAAACCCTGGGAGGGCGGCGGCCCGCTGCACGCCGATCAGGACCCGTGGCCGATCGTATCTGCCTCGGCTATCGCCTACGACACCGGCTGGCAGGTGCCGCGGGCGCTGGAGGACGACGAGATCCTGCAAATCATCGAACGCTTCGCCGACGCGGCGCGGCGGGCCGAGCGCGCCGGCTTCGACTTCATCGAGCTGCATGCCGCGCACGGCTATCTGATCTTCCAGTTTCTGTCGCCGCTTTCCAACCGGCGCACCGACCGCTGGGGCGGCTCGCTGGAAAACCGCATGCGTTTCGCCGTCGAGATCGCCAAGGCGGTAAAGAAGGCGGTGCCCAGGCTGATGCTGGGCGCGCGTCTGTCGATCAAGGAATGGGTCGATGGCGGCTTCGACGTCGAGGATGCGATCGAAGTGGCAAAAGCGCTGAAGGAAGCCGGCGTCGCCTATCTCTGCTGCTCGAGTGGCGGCAATTCGCCGTTGCAGAAGCTGCCGACCGGCCCGGGCTACCAAGTGCATCTGGCCGAAGAGGTGCGCAAGGCCGTCGGCATCCCGACGCGGGCCGTCGGCCTGATCGACGATCCGAAACAGGCCGAGGCGATCGTCGCCGACGGCCGCGCCGACATGGTGGCGCTGGCGCGCGCCTTTCTTGCCGATCCGCGCTGGGGCTGGCGCGCCGCGGCCACCTTCGGCGAGAAAATCCACCCGGCGCCGCAGCTTGCCCGCTCGGTGACGACGATGCAGCACTGGATGAAGGCGGCGAACTGACGGCGGGTTCGTCTCGCTGGACGGGCCAGCACAGCTTCGCATTGATCCTCTGCCGGTATAGAGTCGCCGGGCCGCGGCTGGGCGCGGCGGGTTGGGGGAGCAGAGACATGTCGTTAAGGGGGATTTCCGTTGCGGCTGCCGCCGCGGTTGTGGCCGGGCTGTCGTTTGCCGCATCGACGCCGGCCGGGGCGCAATATTGCGAAGGTACGGTTCACGGTCTTTCCAGGCACTACAATCTGGCAACGGGAAGCGGCTTTCTCGCCGTTCGGGCCCGACCGAACTCGTCGTCACGCATGATCGGGCAATTGTTCAACGGCGACCAAACCGAGATCTTCGACCGCCGCGGAAACTGGTACCAGGTCGATTTCGGCGGCCGCACCGGCTGGGCGAATGCGCGCTGGCTGCGCAATGACTGCGGCTATTGAGCTATTTTCGCCTAAGCTAAAATAGCAGTTGCAACCAAATCGGCCGCTCCGCGTTGGCGGCGATGATGGACAGCAAGCCATTTGAAAAGCCGGTCGTGGTCGAACTCGGCCATGTCGGCAAATATCGTCATATCCGCAGCGCCCAGGAGGCGGCGGAGTGCCTGATGACGGTCTGGCCACTCAATCGCGGGCCCCGTCATCGTGATGCCCTCGACACTTGCCTAAAAGTGCTGGAAGGTTATCGTTCGACGGCGGATGCGCGCCGGGCACTGATCGAAGCCGCCAGGGAATCGGACGTGCTGGTCGCAGACGACAGGCTGCCAGACGACGACAGGCTGGCCGACGACAGGCTGCATTGAGGCAACGGGCTTTCAACCGGAGGGTTTCATGGCGAAACTGACCTACAAGATCGTCGAGCATGACGGAGGCTGGGCCTACAAGGTCGGCTCGACATTCTCCGAAACGTTCCCCACCCATCAGGATGCCTTGCGCGCCGCCGAGATCGCTTCGGCCGAACAGCAGGTCGCCGGCAACACCGACGGCATCCAGTATGAGGACGCCGACGGCAAATGGCACGACGAGCTCGCCGACGGCCGCGACCGGCCGCAGACCGAGGTTTCGGATTAGGGCGTGTCGATATCGCAGTGATGCCGGCGTGCTTTACAGGTCGGTTTGGTAGCGCTACCGTCTCACATCGCGCGTGACCGGGGAGGAGCCTGGGCGCCGTCGCGGGCCAGGCAGGAAAGCGGTTTCCTTCGAAGTCGTTGCAGGAATCAATCGGGAGGAGATCGATGGCGTCTGTCGCAATCGGCGATGTCTACAAATCATTTGGGACCGTCGAGGTCCTGCACGGGGTCAGTGTCGATATAAACGACGGCGAGTTCGTCACGCTGGTCGGTCCTTCGGGTTGCGGAAAGTCGACCCTTCTCAGAATGATCGCCGGCCTGGAAAAGATCTCGCGCGGCCAGATCGCGATCGGCAAACGTGTCGTCAACAACGTTGCGCCAAAGGAGCGCGACGTCGCCATGGTCTTCCAGAACTATGCGCTCTACCCGCATATGACGGTTGCCGAGAACATGGCGTTCTCGCTGATGCTCAAGGGCGTTCCCAAGACGGAGAGCGATGCCGGCGTGCGGCGTGCGGCCGAGATCCTCGGACTGGTGCCGCTGCTCGACCGTTATCCCCGCCAGCTTTCCGGCGGCCAGCGCCAACGCGTCGCCATGGGCCGGGCGATCGTGCGCGACCCGCAGGTTTTCCTGTTCGACGAGCCGCTGTCCAATCTCGATGCCAAGCTCCGGGTGCAGATGCGCGCCGAGATCAAGGAACTGCACCAGCGCCTGAAGACCACCACGGTTTACGTCACCCACGACCAGATCGAGGCGATGACCATGGCCGACAAGATCGTCGTCATGCATGACGGCATCGTCGAACAGATCGGGCCGCCACTCGAGCTCTATGACCGGCCGAACAACCTCTTTGTCGCCAGCTTCATCGGGTCGCCCGCCATGAACATGCTCAGGGGCGAGATCGTAAGCGACGGCTCGCCGTCGTTTCGCGGCGCCGGCGGGATTTCGGTCCCGTTGGCCTCAGCACTTTCCATCGGCAATGGTGAGCCGGTCGTGCTGGGGATACGGCCCGAGCATTTACGGCTGTCCGACCATCAGGGCATTCCGGTCACCGTCGCGGTGGTCGAGCCGACAGGGTCCGAAGTGCAGCTCATCGGCCGAACCGCCGGCGGCGAGGAGATCGTCGCCAATTTCCGGGAACGGCATTCCTTCACGCCGGGCGAAACCATCCGGCTTACGGCCGAGCCAGGCCTCATCCATCTCTTTCACGGCAAAACCGGACAGCGGTTCGAAACACCCATCGAGCAGTAGGACGGCAAGGACAATAAGCAGGAGGAAGCGAACATGAAATTCACCAGACGTGACGTGATCCGCACCACCGCCGGCGCGGCCGCGGGAGCCTTGGGAAGCCGGTTCATCGGCTCTCCCGCCTTTGCTCAGGAGGGGTTGAAATACAAGCCCGAGGACGGCGCCAAGCTCAGGCTGCTGCGCTGGTCGCCTTTCGTGCAGGGCGACGAGGATCAATGGCTGGCCAACACCAAACGCTTCACCGAAGCGACCGGCGTCGAGGTCCGCGTCGACAAGGAAAGCTGGGAGGACATTCGCCCCAAGGCGGCGGTCGCCGCCAATGTCGGCTCCGGCCCGGACCTGATGTTCGTCTGGTTCGACGACCCGCACCAATATCCCGACAAGCTGCACGATGTGACGGAACTAGGCGAATATCTCGGCTCGAAATATGGCGGCTGGCACGATGGACCGCACCAATATGCGACACGGCAAGGCAAGTTCCTCGGCCTGCCGCTGGCGACCATCGGCAATGCCATCGTCTATCGCGAAAGCTGGGTGAAGGAAGCCGGCTTCTCAGAATTTCCAAAGGACACGGCAGGCCTGCTCGAGCTTTGCAAGGCATTGCAGGCGAAGGGGCACCCGGCCGGCTTCACGCACGGCCACGGCGTCGGCGACGGCAACAACTACGCGCACTGGCTGCTGTGGAGCCATGGCGGCCAGATGGTCGACGAGAACAGCAAGGTGACGATCAACAGCCCCGAGACGCTGAAGGCGATCGAATACGCGCAGCAACTCTACAAGACCTTCATTCCCGGCACCGAAAGCTGGCTCGACGTCAACAACAACCGCGCCTTCCTGGCCGGCGAATTGAGCGTCATCGCCAACGGCATTTCGGCCTACAACACCGCCAAGATCAACAAGGACAAGGATCCGAAGCTGGCTGAAATAGCCAAGGACATCCGCACCACCAACCTGCCGATCGGCCCGGTCGGAAAATCCGTCGAGCTGTTCCAGGTGACCACGGCCGTCATCTTCGACTACACGCCCTACCCCAACGCGGCCAAGGCCTACCTGCAGTTCATGTTCGAGGATCCGCAAATGTCGCAGTGGATCACGTCGTCGGCAGGCTATTGCTGCCAGACGCTCAAAGCCTTCGACAACAACCCGGTGTGGACGGCCGATCCGAACAATGCCGCCTACGCCAAGGCCTCGGCGACGCTGCGGCCCAACGGCTATGCCGGCCCGCTCGGTTATGCCTCGGCGGCGACCATGGCCGACTATGTGCTGGTCGACATGTTCGCCAAGGCGGTGACCGGCCAGGCGACGCCGCAAGAGGCGATGGAAGAGGCCGAAAAGCGCGCCAACCGCTACTATCGCGTTTGAGCCGGCTCGGCCGGGCAGCCATGCTGCCCGGCTTCGAATCGCGCATGGCCGCCCGGCCGTTTACGAAACCTTAGAGGAGCCGACCCATGGCCGTGACCTCCGCCGCCGTTCAGCCGCGTCCCTCGATCTTGTCTCGCATCCTGGCGACCTTGGCCGATAGCCGAAACGCGCTTGGCTTCGGCTTCATGCTGCCGGCGGCGGCACTGCTGCTGGTCTTCCTGACCTATCCGCTCGGGCTCGGCGTCTGGCTCGGCTTCACCGATGCTCGCATCGGCCGCCCCGGCATCTTCATCGGCATCGAGAATTACGAATATCTGTGGGACGACGCCGTCTTCTGGCTCTCCGTTTTCAACACCTTGCTTTATACGATCAGCGCCTCGATCCTGAAGTTCGTGCTCGGCCTCTGGCTGGCGCTTATCCTCAACCAGAACCTGCCGTTCAAATCGTTCTTCCGCGCGATCGTCCTGCTCCCCTGGGTGGTGCCGACGGTGCTGTCGGCGATCGCCTTCTGGTGGATCTACGATTCGCAGTTCTCGATCCTGTCCTGGGCGCTTATGGAAATGGGCCTGATCGACCATCGCATCAATTTCCTCGGCGATCCGGAGAATGCGCGGACTTCGGTCATCGCCGCCAATGTCTGGCGCGGCATTCCTTTCGTGGCGATAACGCTGCTTGCCGGCCTGCAGACGATTCCGCAGTCGCTCTACGAGGCCGCCACGCTCGACGGCGCCAGCCGCTGGCAATTGTTCCGTTACGTGACGCTGCCGCTGCTGACGCCAATCATCGCCATCACCATGACGTTTTCGGTGCTGTTCACCTTCACCGATTTCCAGCTGATCTACGTGCTGACGCGCGGGGGGCCGGTGAACGCCACGCATCTGATGGCGACGTTGTCGTTCCAGCGCGGCATTTCCGGAGGCCAGCTTGGCGAAGGCGCCGCGATCGCAGTCGCCATGATCCCGTTCCTGCTGGCGGCGATCCTGTTCAGCTATTTTGGCCTGCAGCGCCGCAAATGGCAGCAGGGCGGCGGAGATTGACATGACCGCGATCGAAACGAGCAAACGCCCGGAACTCGACGAAGGCGGCATGGGCTACCTGCAGAGTTTGCCGCGCCGGGTGGTGACGGTCTACCTGCCGCTGCTGATCTTCGTCATCGTGCTGCTGTTTCCGTTCTACTGGATGACGATCACGGCGGTTAAGCCCAATCTCGAGATGACCGACTACGCCAATTTCAATCCGTTCTGGGTGGTGCATCCGACGCTCGAGCATATCCGCTACCTGCTCTTCGAGACATCCTATCCGGGCTGGCTGCTCAACACGATCATCATCTCGACCGCCGCCACGTTCCTGTCGCTGCTGGCTGCGGTGTTCGCTGCCTATGCGATCGAACGCTTGCGGTTCTCCGGGGCGCGGCAGGTCGGCCTCGCGGTGTTCCTGGCCTATCTCGTACCGCCTTCGATCCTGTTCATTCCGCTGTCGGTGATGGTGTTCAACCTTGGGCTTTACGACACGCCCTTCGCTCTCATCCTCACCTATCCGACCTTCCTGATCCCGTTCTGCACATGGCTGTTGATGGGTTATTTCCGCTCGATCCCGTTCGAGCTGGAAGAATGCGCGCTGATCGACGGGGCGAGCCGCTGGCAGATCCTCACCAAGATCGTGCTGCCGCTGTCGGTGCCGGGCCTGATTTCCGCCGGCATCTTCGCATTCACGCTGTCATGGAACGAGTTCATCTACGCCTTGACCTTCATCCAGTCGTCCGAAAACAAGACCGTGCCGGTCGGCGTGCTCACAGAGCTGGTGCGCTCGGACGTTTATGAATGGGGGGCGCTGATGGCGGGAGCGCTGATCGGTTCATTGCCGGTCGTGGTGCTCTATTCGTTCTTTGTCGAGCACTATGTTTCCTCGATGACCGGAGCCGTGAAGGAATAGCTGATATCCTGATTAGGTTCGGAGGTATTCCCGGCGGCCGGGATGCTCGGGGCGGCACCCTGCCGGCCGAGACCGCGTCCGGGAGGGTGTCAGCTGCCGGTGTCGGACTTCGGCGCAAATGCGCGGTCGGCAATGCGTTCGATGAAAGCGACGACCCGTTCCGGCTCGACGAATTGCGGCATGTGGCCAAGCCCCTCGACCGGCTCGAAATCGAGCCCGCTGATCTTTTCCATCACCGGCCAGCCGTGGATATCGATGCCCAGCACGCGGTCGGAAGCACCAAACAGAATGCCGACCGGCATGGTGATCTCACCATAGCGTTTCTCGATGCGGCCAAGGTCATGCGCGATCGCCACGACATCGGTCGATGTTGCGTAGAAATGGCTTGGCCTCAGCCCGCACCAGCCGCCGCCCTCGACCATATAGTCGGCCGGCGCCGTCTGTGGCGCGAAGATGAAGGCCAGCGTGCGTTCTGCATATTTGAGAGCCGCCGGGATTCGCCACCGTATGAGCCATGATCCGGCGCCGCAGCGGCGAGTTGATGTATAGCGGGCCGAACTTCTCGCGCGCGTCCGGCTCCATATGGGTCAGCGGCGCCAGCAAGGCGACACCGGAAATCGCCTCGGGATGCTCGACAGCCAGCGTCAGTGCGATGGCGCCGCCCAGCGAATGGCCGACGACCAGAGGCTTCTCCAGCCCAAGCGCCTCGATAAAGCGCCGCACGATCTCGGCCTGCTCGGGCAGCCGCCCGCTGGCGCCCCTGGCCCGCACCGAATAACCGGAACCCGGACGGTCGAACGCGATCAGCGATAGTTCGGGCCGAAAATTCCGAACAGCGTGTGGCGGAAATGATGAAGCTGCGCGCCGAGGCCGTGCAGGAAGACGATCGGCCGGCCCTCGCCCGCCTCGACATAGTGAATGCGGTTGCCGTCGATCTCGATGAATTTGCCGCTGGCCGGCACCAGCCTTTCGGCTTTCGCCGCGATCCGTCGTGTCGCCAGCAGAGGATAGGCTGCTACGACGAGCGCCAGCAGAAACAGCGCGCCGGGCAGCCATGGAAGAATCGGTACCGGCATGTCTTGCTCAAGGCTCCAAACCGGCACGCAGCATCACCCGCCGAAGGGTCCACTGCAAGGGAGGTGGCACAGGTGGATCCGTCGTTTGGCGGCATTGCCGCCGGCCGTCCGCCGCGCTATCTCAGGCGACCCGTTTGCCGGAGCCTGCCATGACCGAAATCGTCACCGCCGCCATGCTCGTTATCGGCGACGAGATTCTGTCCGGCCGCACCAAGGACAAGAACATCGGCCACCTCGCCGATATCATGACGGCGATCGGCATCGACCTGAAGGAAGTGCGCATCGTTCCGGACGAGGAAGACGAGATCGTCGCTGCGGTGAATGCGCTGCGCACCCGCTACACCTATGTCTTCACCACCGGCGGCATCGGCCCGACGCATGACGACATCACCGCCGATTCGGTTGCCAGGGCCTTTGGCGTGCCATGCGAATACGACGCCAGGGCCTACGCCCTGCTGGAGGCAAGCTATGCTGCCCGCGGCATCGAATACACGGAAGCGCGCAAGCGCATGGCGCGGATGCCGCGCGGGGCAGACCACATCGACAACCCAGTGTCGGTTGCGCCGGGCTTTCGCATCGGCAACGTCCATGTCATGGCCGGCGTGCCGGCGATTTTCCAGGCGATGCTCGACAATGTCGTGCCGACGTTGCGGGCCGGCACCAAAATGCTGTCGGCCACCGTGGAATGTCCGTTCGGCGAAGGCCTGATCGGGGGGCCGCTGGGCGACATCCAGAAGGCGCATCCGGACACGATCATCGGCTCCTATCCGAAATATGGCGACGGCAAATTCTGGACGGAACTGGTGGTGCGCGCCCGCAGCCAGCAGGCGCTGGACTCCGCACGCGCCGACGTAGAGGCTATGGTGGCGGGTTTGATCAAGGCAAACAAGGCGGGCTGATCGGCGTGACGGAACCAAGCATCGCGCGGTGACGTTTGTCACGATGGGATCGCCGTAAGGAGTGAGGGACTGCCATGCGATTCAAGACCATCGTCGCCATATTACAGAACGAACAGGACGCCGAGCGCGTGCTCGACTGCGCGATCCCGCTGGCCAGCCGGTTCCAGAGCCATCTGATCGGCATCCATGCCGAGGCGCTGCCCGTGCCCTACACCTCGGCCACCGGCTTTCCGGACACCGAGTTCCTCCAGGTTTCGGCCGACATGAACCGGGAGCGCGCCGAGAAGTTGCAGGCCGCCTTTCACAATCGCGTCGAGAATTCCGGCCTGTCGTTCGAATGGCGCAGCCTCGAGAGTTTTTCCGGCGACAGCGCGCTGACCGGCATCTCGACCGTTCGCACCGCAGATCTGATCATCGCCGCCCAACGCGAATCGGGCAGCGACCCGAGCGCCGACGTCGACACGCTGGTCTACGACGCCGGCCGGCCGGTGCTGGTGGTGCCGCATTCGGGTCCGCTGGTGACCAGCTTCAAGCATGTGCTGCTCGCCTGGAACGGCAGCAAGGAAGCCGCGCGCGCGGCCTTCGATGCCCTGCCCTTCATCATCGAGGCCGAGAAGACGGACATCGTCGTCATCGACCCGCCGGATACGCTCGACGAGGCGCCGGAAACGGCCGGCGCGGAAATCGCCGCCTCGCTGTCCAGGCACGGCGCGACCGTCAGCGTCTCGGTGCTGAGGTCCGGCGGCGCCTCGGTCGACGACATCATCCAGACCAGGGTCGCCGAAACGGGTGCGGATCTGCTCGTGCTCGGCGCCTACAGCCATTCCTGGCTGCGCCAGCTGCTGTTCGGCGGGGTCACGCGGACCGTGCTGCGCACCGCACCGGTGGCGGCTTTCCTGTCGCGGTAGCTTCACAGGGATAGCTTTCCACTCCCCTTGCCAAAGCCAAGCCTTTCCAGTTAATTCCGCGCGCATTCCATAGTGTCTGCGCGCGATGCGCGCTTTGCGGAGTGCGCGAAGATGTCCCTGCCCGAAAAAGCCTTCCCGGTCTCCTGGGACCAGTTCCACCGCGATGCGCGCGCGCTCGCCTGGCGGCTTGCCGGCGCCAACAAGGGGCAATGGAAGGCGATCGTCTGCATCACGCGCGGCGGCCTGGTTCCGGCCGCCATTATTTCGCGCGAGCTTGGCATCCGCATCATCGAGACGGTCTGTGTTGCCTCCTACCACGACTACACCAGCCAGGGGCAGTTGCAGGTGCTGAAGGAGGTCACGCCGGCGCTGCTCGCCGATGACGGGGCTGGCGTGCTGATCATCGACGACCTCACCGACACCGGCAAGACGGCCGGCATCGTGCGCGCGATGATGCCCAAGGCGCATTTCGCCACCGTCTATGCCAAGCCAAAAGGCAGGCCGCTGGTCGACACTTTCGTTACCGAGGTCAGCCAGGACACCTGGATCTATTTTCCCTGGGACATGGGCTTCACCTACCAGAAGCCGATCGCCGACGACCACGCCGGCTGATTCGACGCACCGCCGCTCATTGCACCCAGCCCGCCCAAGGCACCATCCGCGACCGACAAATGCCGGCGTGATGCTCGCGCGGCCGCCCCATTTGGGCGAGACCGGCGCAAATCGGCAGAATCTCGCTGGTCCATGAAACATTTTTTACTTTTATTGCTTATAATTAGCCGTAAGATTCATGAGACGGCAAATGATTCTGGAAGCTGGGGCAAGCTTCTCCGATGTTGACGAGGCCAACGACGCACAACCATCTGGCCGAAAGGGTCCAGCGACTCTTCGGCGCGGTGCCGTCCCGCCTGCAGGTTGCAGCGTTGCCCTGGCGCGATAGCGGGGACGGCGTCGAAATCATGCTGATCACCAGCCGCGATACCGGCCGCTGGGTGCTTCCCAAGGGCTGGCCGGAAGCGAAGGAGCCGCTTTGCGAAGCGGCGGCGCGCGAAGCCGGCGAGGAGGCCGGGCTGCGCGGCACGATCTCGCATCACGAGGCCGGCCGCTATTTCTACGCCAAGGTGCTGGATTCCGGCGAGGAAGTGCCGTGCGAGGTTCTGGTGTTCCCGCTGCAGGTCGACAAGGTCGCCGACCGGTGGAAGGAAAAGCGGGCACGCACCCGCAAGTGGGTCAGCGCCGGCGAGGGTGTGGGCATGGTGCATGAACCGGACCTTCGCCAGATCATCGCCCATTTCTGCGCCGATCCACGCCGGTTCTCCTGAGCCCGAGCGGCGCATAGCCGCGGTCAGGTGCCGCGAACGCCATCGCCGAAGCACCTCCGCGCGGCGCCGAACCTTCCTCGCCGCGCTCCGCTTCTATCCCCGTTATCCACATATGTGACACACAAGATGTTGGGGTCATAAAAGCTACGCAAACGAATCCTTGACGGCGCAAAACGAGTCGCCTTTTATAGGCCATGCGCTCCTGTTGAGAGTGCGACCGGAAAAGTTTCGAGGCCGGTCTTTTTCCCGGAATATGTGCGTTTTGATCCGCATTCTCGCCTGTTTACGAGGCCGGCGAAGGCGTGGGATTTTGAAGCCTTGGGGGGCGAAAGGGGAGGATTGTCGGGCTTGAATAAATTGTCTGTTAACACTATATTTAGTGTTTGCAGATAGGTTCGACGCTAGATAATGTGAATTTCCCTCGACCGAGGGTGTTACAAAAAGTTTTCAGTTTTGAGGGACCCACAGGGTCCGTGAGCGCGTCGGACAGCGGCCTCGCAAGAGGTCCGACCGGCAGGGCGGCGGAGACTGTGACGATGAGAGCCGGCGGTTTCGAACGCCGGCAGACGGCGGCCATGCGCGTTTCGTCAAGAGGGCAGAAATCCTCTGGGAAAAGCGCTATATGTAGACAAAAGGGACCGGACCAATGCGCATCGAGCGTCGTTTCACCAAGCCAGGGCAATCAGCTTACGCGGAGATCGAATTCCGCAAAGCGCTTTCCGAGATCAAGAATCCGGATGGCTCGGTGGTGTTCCGCTTGGACAACATCGACGTGCCGGCGCAGTTCTCCCAGGTTGCCGCCGATATCCTGGCGCAGAAATATTTCCGCAAGGCTGGCGTCCCGGCACGGCTGAAGAAGGTCGAAGAGACGCAAGTTCCCTCCTTCCTGTGGCGCTCCGTTGCCGACGAGGCTGAACTGGCCAAGCTGCCGGAAGCCGAGCGCTACGGTTCCGAGACCGACGCCCGCCAGGTCTTCGACCGGCTTGCCGGCACCTGGACCTATTGGGGCTGGAAGGGCGGCTACTTCAAGTCGGAGGAAGACGCGCGCGCCTTTCGCGACGAGCTCGCCTATATGCTGGCCACCCAGCGCGTCGCGCCGAATTCGCCGCAATGGTTCAACACCGGCCTGCACTGGGCCTATGGCATCGACGGTCCGAGCCAGGGCCATTTCTATGTCGACCCGTTCACCGGCAAGCTGACCAAGTCGAAGTCTTCCTACGAGCATCCGCAGCCGCATGCCTGCTTCATTCAGGGCGTGCAGGATGACCTCGTCAACGAGGGCGGCATCATGGATTTGTGGGTCCGTGAGGCGCGCCTGTTCAAATATGGCTCCGGCACCGGCTCGAACTTCTCGTTCCTGCGCGGCGAAGGCGAAAAGCTGTCGGGCGGCGGCCGCTCGTCGGGGCTGATGAGCTTCCTCAAGATCGGCGACCGCGCGGCGGGCGCAATCAAATCGGGCGGCACGACGCGCCGCGCGGCGAAAATGGTCATCGTCGACGCCGACCATCCCGATATCGAGGAATTCATCGACTGGAAGGTCAACGAGGAGCAGAAGGTCGCCTCGCTGGTCACCGGCTCGAAGATCGTCAAGAAGCATCTCGAAGCGATCATGAAGGCCTGCATCAACTGCGAAGGCAATGGCGACGATTGCTTCGACCCGGCGGTCAACACCGCGCTGAAGCGCGAGATCAAGGCGGCCAAGAAGGACGCGGTGCCGGAGAACTACATCTACCGCGTCATCCAGTTCGCCAAGCAGGGCTACACCTCGATGTCGTTCAAGACCTACGACACCGACTGGGATTCGGACGCCTATCTCACCGTTTCCGGCCAGAACTCCAACAATTCGGTGTCGCTGAAGGACGATTTCCTGCGCGCCGTCGAGCAGGACGGCGACTGGCATCTCACCGCCCGCAAGGACGGCAAGGTGCTGAAGACGCTGAAGGCGCGCGATCTCTGGGAAAAGATCGGCTACGCCGCCTGGGCGTCGGCCGATCCGGGCCTGCATTTCAACACGACGATGAACGACTGGCACACCTGCGCCTCGGCCGGTGCGATCCGGGCGTCCAACCCGTGCTCGGAATACATGTTCCTCGACGACACTGCCTGCAATCTGGCGTCGATCAACCTACTGCCCTATCGCAACGCCGACGGCACCATCGACATCGCTGCCTACGAGCACACGGTGCGGCTGTGGACCATGGTGCTGGAAATCTCCGTCATGATGGCGCAGTTCCCGTCGAAGGAGATCGCCAAGCTTTCCTACGAGTACCGCACGCTCGGCCTCGGCTACGCCAACATCGGCGGCCTGCTGATGACCTCGGGCATTCCTTACGATTCCGACGAGGGCCGCGCCATTTGCGCCGCCCTCACCGCGATCATGACCGGCACCGCCTATGCCACTTCGGCTGAAATGGCCGCCGAGCTCGGCGCCTTCCCCGACTACGACCGCAATGCGCAGAACATGCTGCGTGTCATGCGCAATCACCGCCGCGCGGCCTACGGCGAAAGGGACGGCTACGAGAAGCTTGCCGTCAACCCGGTGCCGCTGGTCGCCTCGGATCTCAAGCAGCAGGAGCTTGCCGACCATGCCAAGGCCGCCTGGGACCGCGCCATCGAGCTTGGCGAGGAGCATGGCTACCGCAACGCGCAGGCAACGGTGATCGCACCGACCGGCACGATCGGCCTGGTGATGGATTGCGACACCACCGGTATCGAGCCCGACTTCGCGCTGGTGAAATTCAAGAAGCTCGCCGGCGGCGGCTATTTCAAGATCATCAACCGCGCCGTGCCCGAAGCGCTGCGAACCCTCGGCTATTCCGAGGCCCAGATCGCCGAGATCGAGGCCTATGCCGTCGGCCACGGCAATCTCAACCAGGCGCCGGGCATCAATCCCGGCTCGCTCAAGGCAAAAGGCTTTACCGACGAAAAGATCGCCGCACTCAATGCGGCATTGAAGTCGGCCTTCGATATCAAGTTCGTCTTCAATCAGTGGACGCTGGGCGCCGACTGGGTGAAGGAGACGTTCGGCTTCACCGACGAGCAGCTCAATGATTTCTCGTTCGAGATGCTGCCGGCGCTGGGTTTCTCGAAGAAGGACATCGAGGCCGCCAACATCCATGTCTGCGGAGCGATGACGCTGGAAGGCGCGCCGTTCCTGAAGGCCGAACACCTGCCTGTGTTCGACTGCGCCAGCCCGTGCGGCAAGATCGGCAAGCGTTCGCTGTCGATCAACAGCCACATCATGATGATGGCGGCGGCACAGCCCTTCATTTCCGGCGCCATTTCCAAGACCATCAACATGCCGAACGATGCGACGGTGGAAGACGCCAAGGGCGCCTACATGCTGTCGTGGAAGCTGGCGCTGAAGGCCAACGCGCTCTATCGCGACGGCTCGAAGCTGTCGCAGCCGCTCAACGCCTCGTTGCTTGCCGACGTCGAAGACGACGAGGACGAAGCGCTCGAGCAGCTGATCGCGGCACCGGCCGCGCAGCGCGCCGTGCAGGTGACCGAGAAGATCGTCGAGCGCGTCGTCGAGCGTCTCTACCGCGACCGCGAGAAACTGCCGAACCGCCGCAAGGGCTATACCCAGAAGGCGGTCGTCGGCGGCCACAAGGTCTATCTCAGGACCGGCGAATTCGATGACGGCCGCCTCGGCGAGATCTTCATCGACATGCACAAGGAAGGTGCCGCCTTCCGGGCGATGATGAACAACTTCGCCATCGCCATTTCGCTCGGCCTGCAATATGGCGTGCCGCTCGAGGAATTTGTCGAGGCCTTCACCTTCACCAAGTTCGAGCCGGCCGGCATGGTGCAGGGCAACGACGCCATCAAGAACGCCACGTCGATCCTCGACTATGTGTTCCGCGAACTCGCCGTCTCCTATCTCGGCCGCCACGACCTCGCCCATGTCGACCAGTCGGACTTCGACAAGACCGCACTCGGGCGCGGCATCAACGAAGGCAAGGCGACGCCCTTCTCCAAGGGCCTGACCCGCGGCGCCTCGCCGGTCAAGCTGGTGTCGGGCATGGGTGCCGAGCCCAAGGGCTTTGCCGGCGCGGGCTCCGGAACTCCGGCCCGTACCGCCCCGACCGCCTTCTCCGGCTCCAACGTGCTGACGCTGAAGCCCGCCAGTGACGAGGCCATTGCCTACAAGCGCGACTACGAGGAGCGCGCCAGGGAACTGGTCGAGGACATCGTCTACGCGGAAGCCTCCGACCCGACGGAGCTGTTCACCGACGAGGCCGCGAAAGAAGCAGCCGAAGCCAAAGCGCTCGCCGCCAACCGGCGCCAGCAATCGCTGATGCAGGGCTACACCGGCAACGAATGCTCGGAATGCCATAACTTCACGATGGTGCGGAACGGGACTTGCGAGAAGTGCGACACTTGCGGGGCTACGAGCGGATGTAGCTGAGATAGCTGATAGGCAAGTTCATCGCTTGGAGGTGGGTTGACGGCAACCCACCTCTAACGGCCAAAGCTCGCGACGTTGCTCGTGCGGTCGTTCAAACGCTGTGCTCGGCCCTAACCCAATACGCGGGTCAGTAGTCCCAGACAGCCGGCACGCAACGAAAGACATCGCCGTCCACCGCCACATGGCAGATAGACGGGAACGGCAGGTGAGTGGCCACCAGCGGCTCGCGGGTCGCCGCCAGCTCCCGCAAAAGATTGATCCGGACGCGGGCCGCCTCCTCGGGGTCGTGTTCGAAGCCGTTGTGCCAGTCGGGTTGGTCGAACCCGACCTGGAACACGGCGTCGCCGGCGAAGGTCAGCCGATCGCCGCCGGACGCTAGGCGGACCACGCTGTGCCCGGGGGTGTGGCCGCCGGTGAGCGTGACGACCACCCCCGGCGCCACCTCATGCTCCGTCTCAAACGGCCGCAACTGGCTGTGGTAGTCGTTCACGAACCGCTTGGCCGCCCGCCGCAGCGCATCCGGGAACCCCGTTGGCATGGAGACGCGGGAGAAATCGGGCGACTCCCAGAACTTGAGCTCGGCGGCCGCCACGTGAATCCGCAGATCCGGACGCAGCCGGTCCTTCACCCCGTCGATGAGGAGGCCGCCAATGTGGTCCATGTGCATATGGGTCAGCACCACGTCGGTGACGGATGCGAGATCGATGCCGGCGGCCTCCAGTCGCGAGACCAACCGCCCGGCCCTCGGCAAGTGCAAGTCCGGGTCCATCCCCAGCCCGGCGTCCACGAGTATGGTCCGGTCGCCGCTGCGTACGACGACCACGTTCAGCGGCCACTCGAGCACGTCCGGCGGTAGGAACATGTCGTCCAGCCAGGCCGCCCGGAGGGCCGGGTCGACGTTATATGCCATAACCGGCGCTGGTATCGGCAGCACTCCATCGCTGACCACCAGCACGTCGATGTCGCCGACCTGCAGCGCGTAGCGCGACGGAACCAATTCGGACTCCGGTCTACCGTTGCTGTGCTTGGCGTTCAGGCTGTCGGCGCAGTGCTGGATCGAGGGGTGTGAAATGTTGTCCAAGCTCATGTTTGTCTCCTGCTGACCAGTCGTGCGGGTTTTTGTTTCTGCCTGCGACATGATGCGCTCCTGTTTTGCGTGATCGAGACGTGTGGGTCACAAGCCACGTCGGGGACCCTATGGGGAAGCGTGTCGGCTATCGAGCTACACCTGAGGATGGGTCAGCCTGTGCTCTCAGTGGACCGCAGCGAGGATTTGGTGGTGAAGAGGCTGGCATGAGGGAGTAGACGCTCTCGCCCACCGAACCGCGCCCCGCGCTCAGCGTTGACTCGAAGCCGTCCTCAATATCCGTGACGATGTGCTCATTAGAGCAGGAAAGATCTCAGGAGGAGCTGCTGTTCAACTACGTCGGTGTAGATGATCGGCCGCTAGCCATAATGACATTTCCAACCGAAGAGGTCGCGCAATGCGTTACGTGGCAGTCATCGAAAAGCCGGAAACAATTTTTCCGCTTAGCTGCCGGACCTACCCGGCTGCATTGCGATCGGTGCTCGAGGTGGAAAAACCGAAATTCGCGACGCAATACGCTTTCACATCGAAGGCCTCGCGCGCCGATGGACTGGATGTGCCCAAAGGTGTCAGCCTGGCGGAATATGCGGAATATATTGAGGCGTAAAAGCTGCGCCTCCCCTTCTCCCCTTGTGGGAGAAGGTGGCCGAGCGAAGCTCGGTCGGATGAGGGGTGCTCCAGCTTGGCACGGCGGCACTCCGTCCAACACCCCTCATCCGGCTCGGCGCTGCGCGCCGATCCGCCTTCTCCCACAAGGGGAGAAGGCAAGAGCTGCCGCTACTCCGCCTCCGCTACCATCTGCCGGCCGCCAACCCAGTCGCGCCATGCCCGCTCATCGCCATGGAACACGTTGAGGTCGATGCGGCCCCTCACCCCGTGCGACAGGCCGGAGCCGGAATATTGCCAGAACAGCCATTTGCGGCCGGGATAGACCTTTGACGGGTGGGCGGCTACGGCGCGCAGCCAGAATGGATAATCGGGGAAGGCGCCGCGCAGATTGTCGCGGTAGAAGTCGGGCGCGGTGTAGATGATCGGCCGCTGGCCGTAGTGGCGCTCGAGCTTGTCCATGAACACTTGCATCTTTTCCAGCACCTTTTGCCGCGATGGGCGCCGCTTGCAGCTGGATTCGCCGTTCCACTCGACATCGATCACCGGTGGCAGCGCCCCCTCGACCCTCGGCACGTTGCGGATGAACCAGTCGGCCTGCTCGCCGGCGGTGCGGCACCAGTAGAAGAAGTGATAGGCGCCGCGCTTCAAGCCGGCGGCGTCGGCATTGCGCCAGTTCCTGGTAAACATCGGGTCGATATGATCGCCGCCGTCGGTCGCCTTGATGTAGGCGAAGTTGGCGCCCTGGGCGCGCAGCTTTTGCCAGTTCACATTGCCCTGCCAGCGCGAAACGTCGACGCCATGGACGGCAAGGCGCCTCGGCGAGGAGGACTTACCGAAATTGATCGGCTTGGCGTCGCGAAAACCATAGCGCGTGACCGGCTCGGCAAGCATCGCCGGTGCTGCGCGTGTCAGCCGCTTCGGCGGCGACATCAGCGCGATGACCTCGGCCGGCGGTTCGACGTCCTGATCGGGTACGTCCATCGCGACCGGCCGTTCGTCCTGCTCCTGTTCGGCAAAAGCGGGCGCAGCGTCAGTTTTCGCCACGGATGCCACCGGCGCCGGTGGCCGCACAACCGAGCTGGTGGTCTCGCTGGACGGCACTTGCAGCCCATCGACGCCGGAGGTCGACGTACAGCCGGCAAGGCACAGCGCTGCGATCGAAAAGATGACGCCTGATAACCGCATCTGGACCTGTACGCAAAACACAACAGACCGAAGGCAGGACAACGCCGCCGGACAAACCAAGCTGTATTCCTAACAAGAAACTACCAACAAAGTTTGAATCGAATTGTCAGGGTTTGCATCGGGGCGTTCGCCCGGACGGGGGTGCGCTTTCCCCCAACGTTCGGCCACATGGATGCCTCGCAATCCCGCTTGACAACTCACGACATGAGATTAGTCTCCACTAATCTTACGGTGTAAGGCCATACTTGGGAGGAAGTCATGCAGCCCGCCGCCCTGTCAGAATTTCAGCCCGTAGCCCCACCCAAGCCACGCTCGCCCGCCATCGGGATCGACGAGATATCTGGCGATCTCAGCCGCGTCATCGAACGCTCCGAGGTCAATGCCTGGCTCGATCTCTATCGCGCTGCCCCGGCAGACTTTGCCGCAAGGCAAGGCCTTGCCATCGCCGAAGATGGCGATCTCGTCTGGACCACCTGCACGACGATCCCGTTCATCCATTTTAACTGCGTCAAGAATCTCGGTGTCGATAGCGCTGCCACCGAGAGCCGGCTCGACGCGCTTCTGGCGCATTATCGCGAGGCCGGTATTCTGCGGCCCTGGTTCTACACCAATCCGCATACCGAGCCCGCGACGCTCAGCTGCTGGCTCGAGGCACGCGGCCTGCAGCGTCAGGGCGGTTGGGAACGCATCTTTCGCGACGCCACGCCATTGCCAACGGAGCCGCTTTTCCCGTCGAAGGATGTCTCTGTCGAGCGGGTGACGTCGGCAACGGCAAAGGAATGGGCTGGGTTCATCGACAGCCAATATCGGTTGCCGACCTCACCGTGGTTGCTAGCGCTGGCCGGCCGACGCGGCTGGCATCATTACATGCTGCGGCGGGACGGCGCGGTGGCGGCGGTGCGCTCGATGTTCATCGGTGCCGACGGCATGGCCTGGAGCGGCATCGACGCGCCGGTGCCCGGCATCATGGCGCCGAGCTTCGACCTCGATGCAATGCTCGGCGAAGCGATGGTGCGCGACGGACTTGCGGCCGGTGCAAAACTGTTCGTGTCCGACATCGAGGCGCCGCACGCCGAACGCGACGGGCCGGCATATCGCAACTATGCGCGCCTCGGCTTCAGGCTCGCTTATTTCCGCAGCCATTACAGCTATTTGCCGGCAAATTCCGGCTGACCGCTTCAAGACCCTAACCGCACAGCCACAGCTTGTGGCACGTCGTGGCCATAAGGTGGGCCGGCGGTACAAAACGATCGTTGACCGCCACATCATCGTCCGCCCGGCGGACCTTTTCCTCGAGCAGCGTGCGAAGTTCTGCCGGCTGCACGCGGTCGCGCTCCATCACCAGCTTGATCATCGGATCACTCAAGAGCTCGTCCAGGGTGTTGATGCTGTCGTTCATTCCGTCGCCTCCTCGACTGCCGCCCGCACGCAATAGATAGGCAGCAATGATGGCCCGCCAATGACGCTTTGCCGGCTATCTCGTGTCGCTTTGGATTAAATTATATCCAGACTTCACCTCAAGCCGGAGGTGGCGCGCCTTCATATTGCGGCAGGCCGTCGTCGATCTGGACCCAGGGCTGCTTCGAGGCGGTCCAGATATGCATCTCAGGCCTGAACACCGAAGGATCATCGAGCGAGCCGGTCGTGATGCCGATGATGCCGGCGGAATCGCGCCGGGAAAACAGCGTCGTGCCGCAACGCGGGCAAAAGCCACGCTTGAGATCGGGCGAGGAATTCACCGTCGCCAGCGGTCCGTCGACCGTCACATCGTCGATGCGGAACAGCACGCGCGCGTTGAAGGCGGCACCCAGTGCCTTCTGGCAGAGCCGGCAATGGCAGACGCGCTCATTGATCGGTGTCGCCTCGACATGGTAGCGCACCGCACCGCACAAACACCCGCCCTGATATCTTGCCATCGCCCATGTCCCTTCCTGCGAGGATAGGCGATACCTATCGATAGGCGTGGCACCGTCAATTGAAAAGCTTTGATGGCGTTATCTAAAGCTGTGATCCGGCCGATGGGCGATCGGCTGGATGCGCCGAGCCAAGGCCTCATCAACGAAATGCCGGCCATCTCGCGGGAGACGGCCGGCAGACAATTGACTGGACGTCAGTTCGTTTCGTTGACGACCTCATCCCAAGTCTTGACCTTGGTCTCGCCATTGAGGAACGGCAGCGTGGCAGCTGTCAGTTCCGGCGCGAAGAACACGTCGTAGTGGGTGCGGTTCGGCAGGATCGCCAGGCGGTTTTGTGACAGGTTCTCGCGCATCCAGCCGGCGTCCTTCAACCCGCCGCCAAGCATCTGGTAGAACTTGATCTCGTGCTCGGGCCGGTACATGTCACTGTCGCCGAACACCAGCATGACCGGCATTTTCAGCTTCGGCACGTCGGCAGAATAATCGTAGTCCTTGCGCATATAGGCGCCGAGTTGGTCGAGCAGTTTCGGAAAATCCTCCGGATGCGGCGCGACCGCGACGTAGGATTTGTACATCGGCGTGTCCTTCATCATGTCGGCCATCGCTGCGCCGACTTGTGCCTGCTGGCCACGCATCTCGGCATAGAAGCCGTCCGCGGCGTAGCCGGTCGAGATCAGAACGAGCCGGCGCACCACGTCGGGATGCTGCACAGCCATGCGGAAGGCGACGCCCCCACCCAGCGAATATCCCATGACGTCGACCTTGTCGTAGCCGAGCGCCTTGACGATCGCCGCCATGTCGTCGCCCATCGCCTCCAAGCTGAGCGGCCGGTCGCCGAGCGCGGTGCGGCCATGGCCCTGCAGGTCGACCCCGATGACGGTGCGGTTTTCGGTAAGCTTCGGCAGGATCGGCGCGAACATGTCGGTTGTGCCGAGACCGCCATGCAGCAGAAGCAGTGGCTCGCCCTTGCCATAGACGGCGTAATAATAGTTCAGGCCGTTGATCGGCAGCAGGCCGGACTTTTGCGGCTTCGGCAGTGTTGCGGTTGCGGTCGTCATGGCGGGCTTGGCCTCCTCTGCGTTGATGGTGCCCGGCGCGGCAAAGAGCGCGGCGGCCGAGGCGAAAATGGCAAAAAATATCGATCTGGACATATCAGTCTCCCTCTCTCGTTTGCATCAAAGTCGCTTGTGCATCAAAGTAGCTTGGCGACCTCCTCGAGCTGTTCGGCGCACTGGCCCCAGCCGTCGTGAAAACCCATTTTCTCGTGCTGTTCGCGGTCGGCGACCGACCAATGCGCAACCCGGGCGATGTAGCGGGTCTTGCCCTCGCCCTCGTCGTCGAAGGTCAGCACGACCGTCATGAACGGCTTTTCGGACGGCTCCCACGCCTTGGTATAGGCATCGGTGAAGACGAGCTTTTTGCCTGGTACGACTTCGAGGAAGATGCCTGAATTCGGGAACTCCTTGCCGTCGGGATCGGCCATGACGACAAGGGTGGAGCCACCGGTCCGCACATCCATTTCGGCGCGCGGCGTCGTCCACGGCTTCGGCGAGAACCATTGCGTCAACAGGTTCGGCTCGGTCCAGCAGCGATAGACGTTCTCGCGCGGCGCATCGATGATGCGGGCGAGAACCAGTTCGCGGTCGGAGTTGGGGGCGATGTCGAGCTTGGTGGTCATGGCGTTCCTCACACGTCGGTTTTGGCTTCCGTGTCTAGGACGAACAAACAAGACGCAAGCCGACACGGCCCGCGAAAAAATCCGCGGGACCGGAGATTCGAGCGACGGAACTGAGTGGCTTCAGTGGCGCTTGGCTTGCACCAGATAGGCGTCGATCTCGGTCTCGCCGAGCCACTTGGCCGCTTCCAGCCGATGCAACCCTTCGACTAGGATATGGCGCTTGCCGTCATGGCGCACCTGGATCGGCATCTTCATGCCGTTTTCCAGAATGTCCTCGGCCAGATGGCGGACGGTCTCGGGATGCAGCGTCTTCTTGCGCGCGGTCGGCACGTAGATATCGTTGACCCTGACCTTTTGCACTCTCAGCATATCGGCTCCCGTGCGGACAACGCCGCCCTTTGTGAGATAGTCTGTTTGTCAGGCAAGGCCAAGTGAGCAGCCCGGCAATGGCTGGCCCGATCGTTTCCAATTGACGCTTGGCCGGCGGATAGCCGAAATGGCGGCCTTCGACCTTAGCGGTGTCCATGAACCATCTGCCGACCGAGTTTCCCGATTTCGGACTGACGCCGGAGCAGCGACGCCAGGCGGTGCGCAGCCATTACTGGGAATGGCTCGGTATGGATGGCGGGCGCGGCGAAATCTGGTGCTACAGCGACCGTTTTTCCTATCGCCCCGGCGAGATGGTGGCGCTGCATGTCAGTTCGACGGCCGCCGGTTTCGGCATCGCGATCATCCGCGACGGCGGCGCGGAAACGACAATGTTCGAAAGGACCGGGATTGCGGCGCGCTGGCAAGATACGCCGGATCAATGTTCGGTCGAAGGCTGCGGCTGGCAAGCGTCGTTCGAGTTTCGCATCGGCGACGACTGGCCATCCGGCGCCTATCGCGTGACGCTTGAAGCGGACGGTCACGACGGTAAGCCGATCCGCTGTCATCACCTTTTCATCGTCTCGCCGCAGCCCGGCAAGCAACCCGGCCGCGTGCTGCAGGTCGCGGCCACCGGCACCTGGCTCGCCTACAACACATGGGGCGGTTCCAACCATTACGAAGGCATCACCGGGCCGGCCCGCGACCAGTATGCACGAATGGTGTCGACGCAGCGGCCTTGGTGCCGCGGCTTCGTCGTGCTGCCCAAGGATGCGCCGCGCGTGCCGCTCGAAGTCGCGGTGCCGCCAAAAACCGTGCCGCGCTATCCGCACATGGAATGGGCCTTTGCCACCGGCCATTCGAAGAAATACGCCTCAGCCGGCTGGGCAAGCTACGACAGCCATTTCTTCCGCTTCGCCGAGCGTGCCGGCTACGCCGTCGATCTCGCCAGCCAGCACGACCTGCATTTTTCGCCCGACATCCTCGACGGCTATGACTGCGTCGTCTTCGTCGGCCACGACGAATATTGGACCTGGGAAATGCGCGATGCGGTCGACACCTATGTCGAGCGCGGCGGCCATGCGGCGCGCTTTGCCGGCAATTTCATGTGGCAGACCAGGCTGGAGGACGAAGGCCGCCGGCAGGTCTGCTACAAATACCGCGCCCGCGCCGAGGACCCGGCCTATCACGGCGGCGATGTGAGGCGCGCCACCAATTCCTGGGAGGCGCCGGAAATCGGCCGGCCGGGTGCATCGACTTTTGGGCTCAACGCGACGCGAGGCGTCTATGCCGGCTGGGGTGGCTGTGCGCCGCGCGGTGTGCGCGGCTTTCCGGTCTACCGGCCGGAGCATTGGGCCTTTGCCGGTACCGGCATCTACTATGGCGACCTGCTCGGCGCCGACAGCCATGTCTATGGCTATGAGGTCGATGGGCTCGATTTCGAGATCCGCGGCGGCCTACCCTACCCCACGCCCGACAGCGGCGCACCGGACGGCCTGCAGGTGCTCGCGGTCGGCATGGCTGCCCAGGTCGAGGAAAGCGCCGACATTCCGTTCGAGGACCAGTTCCTCGGCGACGAGGACGGCCGCTTCACCGCCGAAACGCTGTTCGGCGAGGCAAGCGACGCCAATCTCGACAAGGTCAAACGCGGCAACGGCATGATCGTCAATTTCCGGCGCGGCAAAGGCGAGGTGTTTCACGCCGGAAGCTGCGAATGGGTTGCCGGCCTGCTAAGGCAGGATGCGATGGTCGAGCGTGTAACCAGAAATGTCCTCGACCGCTATCTCGGAAAGTCATGACATGCTGAAGTCCCCTGCCCCGGAAGCCCGCGAAGCCTCGCATCTGTTTTATCTGTCCAGCCTGCGCCGGCCGCTGATCGACCGCGCCGAAGGCATCTACATGTGGACGCAAGATGGCCGCCGCTTCATCGACGGATCGAGCGGGCCGATGGTCGCCAATATCGGCCATTCCAACCGCAACGTGCTCGACGCGATGAAACGGCAGATGGACCGCGCCACCTTCGCCTACCGCCTGCATTTCGAGAACGAACCGGCAGAGGAGCTCGCGCGGCAACTGGCGGCCAAACTCCCCGAGGGCCTGGACCGCATCTTTTTCGTCTCCGGCGGCTCGGAGGCAACGGAATCCTGCGTCAAGCTGGCGCGGCAATGGGCGGTCGCCATCGGCCAGCCCAGCCGCTGGAAGGTGATCACGCGCTTTCCGTCCTATCATGGCGGCACGCTCGGCGCGCTCGCCGTCACCGGCGACGATGCGCTGGCCGAAACTTTTGCGCCGATGATGCAGGTCATGCCGACGGTGCCGGCGCCCACCGCCTGGCGTGACCGCGACAATCTTTCGATGGAACAGCGCGGTATCCGCTACGCCGACATGCTGGAGGAAAAGATCCTCGCCGAGGGACCGCAGAGCGTGCTCGCCTTCATCATGGAGCCGGTCGGCGGCGCTGCCACGGCTGCATTGGTGGCGCCCGACAGCTATTATCCGCGCATCCGCGAGATCTGCGATCGCTACGGCATCCTGCTCATCCATGACGAAGTGATGAGCGGTGCCGGCCGCACCGGAAAATTCCTTGGCGGCGACCACTGGAACTGCAAGCCTGACATCGTCGCGCTGTCGAAGGGGCTGGGCTCGGGCTATGCCCCGCTCGGTGCGCTGGCGGTACCGATGCGGCTGGTGCAGCCATTGCTCCGCGTCGGGCGGCTTCCAGCACGGCCATACCTATGCCGGCAATCCGCTCGCCTGCGCCGCCGGGCTCGCCGTGCTCGGCGAGATGGACCGTCTCGGCCTGATCGCGAACGCGGCTGTCATGGGCGAGCTATTGATGGCCGAGCTGAAGGGATTGGCGAAGCGGTTTCCGTTCATCGCCGACGTCCGCGGCAAGGGCCTGCTCACCGGTGCCGAAATGGTCGCCGATCCGGACACGCTGAGGCCGATCGAGCCGGCGAAAAAGGCCACTCAGCGCCTGCTCGACCTCGCCTATGAGCGCGGCTTGATCATCTACGGACGCAAGGTCAAGGGCGGTGTCGACGGCGACAATTTCATGGTTGCGCCGCCGATGATCGTCACCGCCGCGCAGATCGGCGAGATCATATCCATCATCGGTGACGCGCTCGAGGTGCTGGCCGGCGAGCTCGACCTGCCGGTCGAAGGCTGAGGAACGAACCATGGCACCGCGCAAAGTCATCATCACCTGCGCCGTCACCGGGTCGGTGCACACCCCGTCGATGTCGCCGCATCTGCCAGTGACGCCGGACCAGATCGCCGCACACGCAATCGCCGCCGCCGAGGCCGGCGCTTCGATCCTGCATCTTCATGCCCGCGACCCTAATGATGGGCGGCCGACCGCCGACCCCGAGGTGTTCATGCAGTTCCTGCCGCGCATCAAGCAGGCGACTGATGCGGTGATCAACATCACCACCGGCGGATCGTCGCTGATGACGCTCGACCAGCGGCTGGCCGCGCCGCTCAGGGCCGAGCCGGAAATGTGTTCGCTCAATATGGGTTCGATGAACTTTGCGCTGTTCCCGATGCTCGAGCGGCCGCGGGAATGGCAGCACGAATGGGAGCCGAAACTGCTCGAGGCCACCCGCGACACGATCTTCAAAAACACCTTTGCCGACATGGAGACGGTGCTCGAGAAGCTCGGGCGCGGTTGCGGCACGCGCTTCGAATTCGAGTGCTACGATGTCGGCCATCTCTATTCGCTGGCGCATTTTCGCGATCGTCGGCTGGTGTCTGGACCTTTGTTCATCCAGTTTGTTTTGGGCATCCTTGGCGGCATCGGCGCCGATCCAGAAAACCTGATCCACATGAAGCGCATCGCCGACAAACTGTTCGGCGACAGCTACCAATTTTCGGTGCTGGCCGCCGGACGCCACCAGATGCCGATGATCTCGATTGCGGCGGCGATGGGCGGCAACGTCCGCGTCGGGCTGGAGGACAGCCTCTACGACGGGCGCCAACTCGCCAAGTCCAATGCCGACCAGGTGCGCCGCATCCGCAGCGTGCTCGACGGATTGTCGCTGGACGTCGCGACCCCGGCCGAGGCGCGGCAGATGCTGGCGCTCAAGGGCGGCGACCGTGTGGCGTTCTGAGATGCGGCCGTGACCAACCCACCGTCAAGAGACATCGTCATCCGCGCCGGCCGGGTGGAGGACGTCGAAACCATCCACGCCGCGCTCCTACGGCTCGGCGCGCATGTCGGCGCACATCAGGAGATCACCTCGACAGCTCGGGATCTCCGCACCTATGGCTTTGGCGAGAAGCCTGCCTTCTCGACCCTGATCGCCGAGGTCGGCGGCGAGTTTGCCGGGCTTTGCCTGCATTTTCCAATCTTCTCGACATGGATGGGACGGCCCGGCGTCTATGTGCAGGATCTCTATGTCGAGGACCGTTTTCGCGGCCGCAGGATCGGCGAGCGCCTGCTGCGCCGGGTCGCGGCGCAATGCCGGAAGGACGGCGGCGTCTATCTCAAGCTGTCCGTCGATTCCGACAACGAGACCGCCAAGGCTTTTTACGAACGGTTGGGCATTGCCTGGTCCAGCTACGAGCAGGTGCAGAAGATCGTCGGCGACGCCTTTTTCGCCTTCGCCGATGCACCGGAGGAGCCAACATGAAAGCCTTCTATGCCGAAGAACAGAAGCGCCACGACCCGAAGGCGTTCCTCTCCAGCGGCGCGCCGCAGCCCAATCCGGAAAAGCCGGAACGGATCGAGCGATTGTTGGCCGGCGCAAAGGCTGCCGGCTGCACGATCGAACGGCCGCGGGATCACGGACTCGGCCCGATTGCCGCGGTACATACGCCGGAATATCTCGAGTTCCTTCACCATATCTTCGCGCGCTGGCAGCGCATCGAGGGCGCCTCGGCCGAGGTCATCCCCAACATCCACCCGATCGCGCGGAACGGCTGCTATCCGGCCTCGGCGGTAGGCCAAGCCGGCTACCACATGGCCGACACAGCCTGCCCGATCTCCGGCGAGACGTGGCAGAGCGCGCTTTGGAGCGCCTGGAGCGCGGTTGAAACCGCCGAGGCGGTGATGTCGGGGGCGCCGGCCGCCTATGCGCTGTGCCGGCCGCCCGGCCATCACGCCTTTGCCGACGTCGCCGGCGGCTTCTGCTTCATCAACAATTCGGCGGTCGCCGCACAGGTTCTGCGCAAGCAGGCGGCGCGGGTGGCGATCCTCGACGTCGACCTGCATCACGGCAATGGCACGCAAGGCATCTTCTATGCCCGGCCGGACGTGCTCACCGTGTCGCTGCATGCCGACCCGGTGCGGTTCTATCCGTTTTTCTGGGGCCATGCCGACGAGCGCGGCGAAGGCGCCGGCCTCGGCTACAATCTCAACCTGCCGCTGCCGCGCAAATCCGGCGATGCGGCTTTCCTCGAAGCACTGGCGGCAGCGTTCCAGCGCATCAACGCCTTCTCGCCCGATGCGCTTGTGGTCGCGCTGGGGCTAGACGCCTTCGAAGGTGATCCGTTCGGCGGGCTGACGGTGAGCACGCCTGGTTTTTCGCGCATTGGCGAGGCGATCGCCCGGCTCGGCCTGCCAACGGTCATCGTCCAGGAAGGCGGTTATCTGTGCGACGAGCTCGGCGACAATCTCACCGCCTTCCTCACCGGTTTTGGCGGCGCCCACAAGCGATGATCCGTCGGCGTGGCCCGCTCAGGATCGCTCCTGCCTCAGCATGGCGACAACGCGGTGCACGCTCTCCAGCGTCTCGTCGATCTCGGCTGCAGTGTTGTAATGGGCGATGCCGATGCGCACCACGCCCTGCTCGGCCGGAATGCCGAGCTGGTGGACGATCTCCCAGGCGTAGTTGTGGCCGGACCACAGGAAGATGTTTTCCGCATTCATCTGCCGCACGATCGTCTCCGGCGCTATGCCTTCGACAGTGAACGACACCGTCGGCACACGCTCATCCATCCGCTTCGGATCGGTGATGCCGTGGATGGTCAGGCCGGCAATATCCGACAGACCGTCGATCAACTGTTGCGTCAGCGGGTTCTCGTAAGCGATTGAGACTTCGAAGGCCTTGGCGATTTTCCGCCGACGCGACCCTTGCGCGCCAGCTGCCGCTCCCAACTCGGCAAAATAATCGACAGCGGCCGACAGGCCGGCCATCAATTCAATTTGCGGCGTGCCGAGCTCGAAGCGCTCCGGCAAGGCATTGGACGAGCAACGGCATTTATACGGCTTAAGCGCATCGATAACGTCCAGCCTGCCCCACAAAATTCCCATATGCGGGCCGAAGAACTTGTACGCCGAGCAGATCAGGAAATCGCAGCCGAGGTTTTGGACGTCGATCAGACCATGCGGCGCGAACTGGACGGCATCGACGTAGACCAACGCACCAGCCCCTCTAGCGATGCCGGTCAACGCCTTCACCCGGTTGATCGACCCGGTGAGATTGCTGGCGTAGTTGAGCGCGACGAGCCGCGTCCTCTCGGAAAGCAACGCGGCGAGCGCCGCCTCCTCGATCTGCCAGCTCTGCTGGTCGAAAGGCAGCCAGCGCACGACAAGGCCAAGGTCTTCAGCCAGTTGCAGCCAGGGTGAGACGTTGCCCTCATGGTCCATGCGGGTGAGGATGATCTCGTCCCCGGGCTTCATCGTGCGGCCGAGCGTTCGCGACATGTGGTAGGTCAATGTCGTCATGTTGGCACCGACGATAATTTCCTGCGGACTTGCCGCACCCAGGAAATCGGCCATCGCCAGATGGGCCTCGTCGACAATGTCCTGTGCCGCAATGGTGGTCTCGAAGAAGCCGCCGAGGTTGGCATTGGTGGTCAGCAGGCAGCGTGACACCGCGTCCGCCACCGACTGCGGGACCTGCGTGCCGGCAGGATTGTCGAGATAGATGCGCCGGCGGCCCTTGTCGGTCAGCGACAAAGCCGGAAATTTCGCGCGCACCGCGTCGATCCGGAAGCCCATGGCTGTTCCCCTCTCCTTATGACGATCGGACAACCACGTCCCGACGCATCAAGGGCACGGATTGCCGACGCGCTGATGGACTGCATCAACGGCCTTCTGCATGTCCTCGGTCCAGACCACGTCGGCGGAAGAGAGCGCCATTTCGAGTTGCGAAATGGTGGTGGCGCCGATGATGTTCGAGGTGACCAAGGGCCGGTTCGAGACATAGGCATTGGCAAACAGCGCCGGCTCCATGCCGAAGGTGCGCGCCAACCGGTTGTATTCGAGCTGCACCTCGGCAGCATTCGGAGTCTCGTAGCGCTGGCCGCGGTTGAACAACTGCGAGCGCGAGCCCTGCGGCCGCGCGCCATGATCGTATTTGCCGGTCAAATAGCCTTGCGCCAGCGGTGAATAGGCAAGCAGCGACACCTGCTCGCGCACGCAGACTTCGGCAAGGTTCACCTCGAAGGTGCGATTGACGAAATTATAGGCGTTCTGCAGCGACGCGACGCGCGGGCCGAGGCCCTTGTCGGCTTCGGCAATGAAACGCATGACGCCCCAGGAATTCTCGTTCGACAGGCCGAAATGGCGGATCTTACCGGCCTTCACCAGTTCATCGAATACGGCAAGCGTCTCGGCGATCGGCGTCTCGCCTTCCTGCACGCCCGCGGCATCGGAGCGTCGCGGCAAGGTACCGATGCGGTTCGGATTGGCGCCCCACGGCACGTCGCGTTCCGGCCAATGGATCTGATATAGGTCGATGTAATCGGTGTTGAGCCTGGCGAGTGACTTATCAATAGCGTCGAAGATATCGGCGCGCACCAGTTTAGACGGGCGGTCGCCGCGAAACCAAGTGTTGGCGGTGCGACCAACTACCTTCGAGGCGATGATCACTTGGTCCCGATTGCGCTTCTCCTTCATCCAATTGCCAATGATTGCCTCGGTCCGGCCTTGTGTCTCCGCCTTGGGCGGGATCGGATAGAGTTCGGCGGTGTCGATGAAATTGACACCGCGAGCAAACGCCAGATCCATCTGGGCGTGACCGTCCGCCTCGGTGTTCTGCTGGCCCCAGGTCATCGATCCGAGGCAGATTTGCGACACGAAAAGATCGGTCTGGCCGAGACGGCGTTTGTGCATGGAGTTTCTCCGGCGGGAATTTTGCGCGGCTGCGCGAGGAGGAAGCAATAGCATACAGGAAAGCGCCGCCCGCTTCCAAGCCCACCGACGGCAGGCCAGGCGACTTTCCCGGGATGCCGGCGAACGGAGTTTTCGCTGCGGCCAACAAAAAACCGGCCAAGTGCCGGCACTGAGGCCTACGGTCGAAGCACCGCCGAAGTTTCGCCGGAACAGCCGAATTATGTCAAAAAAGATCAGGGCAGCATGGCTGCCATGCGAATGCTGCACTGCACAATTGTCATGATCTGCCTATATTGACGGCCGTGGAGGTTCAATAAAGGGCTTGAATCATGGGATTCTTCACTGAAATGTTCGCCCGTCCGCGTCCGCGGGAACAGCTGCGTTATCGTGCGGCACTGGCGCTGCTCCATTCGATGAGCAATGCCGATCGCGCCGATATCGGCGTCAAGCCGGCCGATTTCCCGCGCATCGCCCGGGAAATGTCCATACGCTAAACAGCGCGCTCGTGAGATATCCCGCCGCAGCGGGATATCTCACGAGCTGATCTCAACGCAATCCGAGGAAGATCGACTTGCCCAATGGCACGCCGTTGTGGCGCAGGATGTCGTAGGCGGTGGTCAGGTGGAAGTAGAAATTGGGCATGGCGGCATGCAGCAGATACTGCATTCCCGGCATCGAAACCTCGCGCCCGGCAAGCCGCAGTTCGACCATCCTGTCATCTGAACCATCGAATTCGGCCGCCGAAAATGTCGCGAGATAGTCGAGCGTCTTGGTAAGGCGGGCCTGCAGATCAACGAAGCTCGTCTCATTATCCTCGTATTTTGGCACCTCACGCCCGGCAAGCCGCGACGGCGCGCCCTTGGCGTGATCGGTGGCAATCTGTACCTGCCTGGTCAGCGCAAACATGTCCGGCGCCAGCCTCGCCGTCAGATACACCTGCGGATCAATCTTGCGATCAGCCGCATTTTGCTCGGCAATGTTCAGCACATTGGCTAGTGACTTCAGCCTCGCCGAAAATACCGGCACGGATGCTTCATACATTGATATGGTCACAAGAAATCTCCACGCGGCCCTACTGCCTATGGCGAGAGGTAGCGCTTTCGCAGGCGATTGTTCAAGCGTCACCACGTCGCCGCAATCGATATGATAGGATTTTTTATCGAGTGGAGGTTCCCGATGAGACGCGCCCTTTTTGCAGCGACCGCCTTTATCTCTCTTGTCGTTGCCGGCCAATCGGCGCTCGCCGCAGACGCGCCTTATATCGACGACAGGTCGAATGCCGAAGCGGTGATCCGGTCGCTTTATAGTGCCATCAGCCGGCACGAATTCGCGCGCGCCTGGGACTATTTCGGCGGCACCAAGCCGGCCAAGGATTTCAATTCCTTCGTCAAAGGCTATGACGGCACGGACACGGTCGAAGTCAAAACCGGTGGCGTATCCGAAGACGGGGCTGCCGGCAGCATCTACTACAGCGTTCCGGTCGCCATCCGGGCGACGGCCAAGGACGGCAGCGAGAATGTCTTTGCCGGCTGCTATACGCTGCGCCAGATCAACGCCTCGATCCAGCAACCGCCATTTCGCTCGATCTTCATCGACAAGGGTGCGCTGAAACCCTCAAAGGCCGATTTCGAGGATGCCGTGCCGGCAAGCTGCGGCGAAGGACCGCCGCCGCCGAAGAAGGACGCAGCGCTTGAGCAGGCCAACAAGGCGTTTGCCGCGACCTATGGCGACCAGTGCGACAAGGATCTTTTGGCGCAGAAGCCGGATATTTTCTCGATCCACTACAAGGACAAGGATGCGGCTGCCAGCGATCCCGAAAGCGAAACGCGGCTTTTCCATTTCGCCTGCTCGGCCGCGGCCTACAACGAAAACTCGATCTATTACATGAGCGACGACGTGCTTGGCGTAAGACAATTGCAGTTCGCCGAACCTGAAATGGACATCCGCTACGAGAACAATGACAGCGACGGCAAATTGCTGGGCATGACCATAGTTGGCTTCCAGACCTCCGGCTGGGCAACCAATTCCGATTACGACGAAGAGACCAAGACGATCACCACCTTCAACAAATGGCGCGGCATCGGCGATGCCTCTTCGTCGGGGACCTATCTGTTTCGCAACGGCGATTTTTCCCTGGTCCAGTACGACGTCGACGCGTCTTATGACGGCGAGGAAAATCCGCAGACGGTCGTCGACTACAATACCGCGCCTTAAGGGGCCTCCGACAACATCCAGTTGAGCGTGCCGCGCCAGTCGGTCATGCGGATGGGCGTGCCGTGCGTGCCGGTCTCGAAGCGGACGAAGCGTGTGGGATAGCTCTTTGATTTGGCCAGGATGGAGCGGAAGAAGGCTTCCTGTTTCTCGATTGGAAACACCGGGTCCTTGCTGCCTTGGCCGAAGAAGACCGGCACACGACGCTTGAAGGCGGGGCTTGAGAAGAAACTCTCGTCCCATAGCGAGCCTAGCAGCAGCAGCCCATCGATGCGCCGGCCGGTATCATTGCGGGCGGCCAGCTTCCAGCATAATGAGCCGCCCATCGAGCCGCAGGCGACGAAGATTTTTGCGCTCGGCGATTGTTCGGCATAGTGGTCGATCAGCGCGGCGATCTGGGCGGCACCTGTGTCGCCGAAATCGGAAAAGTCCGGCGATAGATAGAGACCGCCATTGCCCGCCATCAGGTTCTTGATGCGGTTGAAATTACCGCCGAAGGTGAAGTCGTCGGTGCCCTGCTTACGGCTGCCGCCCTGCCCGTGCAGATAAAGCACGATGATGCTGGCGCCCCCGGTCTTGCCGACGGCAATGTGGCGGACATCGCCGGCGTCGGTCTTCAGCAAGAGATCCTGCTGCACCTTGCGCACGCCGGTTTCGGTGTATTGCGCGTGCACACGACGCTCAGGCACTTCGTCACGAGCGTTGATGTCGCGCAGCTCACGATAATCGACCACCGTATAGGCGCCGTTGCTCTCGGACGAGAGTGTGACCGGATAGGCGAACAGATCGTCCTTGAAGGGTTTGAGTTCGAGAGCGTTGGCGTAGGCGACACAAAAGAGCTGCAAAAGAATCGCCATCGGCAGGGCCGGGAGGCCCGCGGGGGGCAAGCGGAACCGGAAGCAGGAACGAAAGGCCATCCCTCAGCCATGCGTTTTTCGGCTTCGGTTTGTCAATCCTGCAGCACGCCGCCGGCGCCTTCCAGCGCCTCGCGCGTGTCGACATCGATCGCTGCCCCTTCGCCGATCTCGACATCGATGACGTCGAGCCCTTCGGCCTCGACCAGATGGCGGGCGCCGGTATCGCCTTGGAGGTGAGCGATCGCGGCAAACAGCGAGCGCGGCAGCAGCACCGGATTGCCGCGCCGCCCAGCGTGCGAGGCCCGCACCACCGATCGGCCTTCGGACCTGCGGAACGCCTCGATCAGCCTGTCGAGGTCGGCCGAGGCGACGCCGGGCATATCGCCGAGGACAATCATGGCGCCGGCGGCGTCGCCGGAAATCTTGGCGATGCCGGCCTTTAGCGACGAAGACAGACCCTCGGCGAAATCCGGATTGTCGGCGAAGGTCATATCGAGGCCAGACAGTGCACTGCGCACGCGCTCGCTCTGGTGGCCGGTGACGACGATGGTGGCCGCGGCTTTCGAACCGACCGCGCGTTCGGCGGTGCGGCGGACCAGAGGCTTGCCATCGAACAGTGCCAAGAGTTTGTTCGGCCCGCCCATGCGGCTGGAGCGGCCGGCGGCCAGAAGTACGATCTCGACCTTTGGTTCGGCTTTGGCCGGCAACGGCTCGCGCGGTTGCGGCCGCGTCGGAATTTCCATCAACAGCCCGCCGACACCCATGCCGGCAATATCCCTGGCGGTCACGTCGAGACCGGCGATCAGCCGGTCGAGCACCCAGTCGAAGCCGTTCTCCTTGGGACTGCGGGCGCAGCCCGGCGCACCGATGATGCGCTTGCCGCCGAGTGTGCCGAGCACCAGCAGATTGCCGGGATCGACCGGCATACCGGCTCGGATGACAGTGCCGCCCGCCCTTTCGATCGCAGCAGGAACGACGTCGCCGAAATCGGCCATCGCCGAAGCGCCGAAGATCACCACCATATCGTTGTCGCGGATCAGCGAGGCCGCAGCCTCGGCGACGGGGATAATTTCATGCGGCGTTCGACGCTCCGCCGTCAGCCTGCCGCCCGAACGCGCCAGGCGTGCTTCGGTGACGCGCAGCGTCTTGTCGAGCACGCTGGGTTTGATGCCGGGCAGCACCGTCTGGATGATGCCGACGCGCACCGGCTGATAGGCGTTGACCGCAAAGATCTCGCCGCCCGCGCAGATCCTTGCCACCGCATCGACCAAAGCGGAGGCGACCGCAAACGGAATGATCTTCACCGTTGCTACCATCTGACCTTTTTCGACCGGCGCATGCTGCGCGAGCGTGGCGATGGTGATCGTCGGATCGACGGCGTTGATGGCGTCGATCATCGCCGCGTCGACGGTGAACATGCCGGCAGCCTGCGCGTGGAGGTTGACCCTACCTGTCGCGGCAGGCTTCGCCTCGATGTTGCGATGGATCATACATGCGGCGATCTTTTCAGCGGCGACGTCCTCGCTGAGATCATCGGGCGCCAACACCGCCGCGACGACCTCGGAAACGCCAGCGGCCTTCAACAGGGACACATCCCCGGCGCTTAACCGGTGCGCCTTGCGGAAGCGGCGCTCTCCGGCTGTGGTGGCGTGCGCAAGCACTGCCCCTTCGGCCGCATCGATCGCAACGGGACCAAATTTCACGCGACTGCGCCTTTGGATTCGAGGCCGCGGGAGCGAAAGGCGTGGATCGCTTGCGCCAATACCGCGACGGCTATCTCGGCCGGGCTGGCAGCTCCAATGTCGAGGCCGATCGGGGCATGAATGCGGGCGATCTGGTCGGCTGTCGCCCCCGAAGCCAGCAGGCGTTCCACACGTTTGGCGTGGGTCTTGCGGCTGCCGAGCGCGCCGACATAAAAGCAGCCGGCGTCGAGCGCCGCCTTCAGCGCGAAATCGTCGATCTTCGGATCGTGGGTGAGAGCAGCCAGCGCCGTATAGTTATCGAGCGGCTGACGCGTCAGCACATCCTGTGGCCATTCGGCATGCAGCGCGATATCGGGAAAACGATCGGGCGTGGCAAAGGCCGTGCGCGGATCGATGATCTCGACAGGATAGCCGGCGATCCTGGCCATCGGTGCCAGCGCCTGGCTGATGTGGACGGCGCCGATCACCACCAGGCGCGGCTGCGGCAGATGTGCGTTGAGGAAGAACGTGCGCCCCTCAGCTTCGACCGAACCAGAATTGCCCGTGCGAAATGCCTTGGCGACGGCCGCCCCGAGTTCACCGGCTACCCGGTCTCCCTCGCGCACGACACGGTCGCGGCCGTCGCCGAGATCGGTGACCAGGATTGCCGCGCGGCGGGCGCGGCGTTCGGCGTTGAGTGTCTTCAGCGCATAGGGATCCATTCGAGATCAACCCAATCTTTCTACATAGACCTTGATGCGGCCGCCGCATGACAGGCCGACTTGCCAGGCGGTTTCGTCTGCGACGCCGAATTCGAGCATTTTGGCCTTGCCGCTATCGATAACCTCGAGCGCCTCGGCGACTACGGCGCCTTCGACGCAGCCGCCCGAGACGGAGCCGTGGAAATTGCCTTCGGCGTCGATGACCAGGTGGCTGCCGACCGGCCGCGGCGCCGAGCCCCAGGTCTCGACCACGGTGGCAATGGCGACATCCTTGCCGTCCTTCATCCAGCCCTCCGCGATGATTAGCGGGTCGCGAGCCTCATCGAGATAGATACTGCGTTCCATGATTTTCTCCTTGGGAGACATGTGGCTACGCGACGCGCTTCACGCCAGCCTCGATCCACCGGCGCGGGTCGACCGAACCCATAAAAACAGCACGGTTGCCAGCAACCGGTCCGCCACATAATCCGCACGGGTCAACAGATCGAGCGTCTCGTCGATCATCCGCGGCGCCGGACGCGGTTTTCCACTTGGTCATTCTGTCTCCGCGGGCGCGGCCATCTGAAAGCCTCTACAAAGCGTGGTAGCCGCGGTTGTGATAGATCAGCGGCCGCAAATTGTCGCCGATGCGCAAACCTGTAACCTTGCCAAAAAGCACACGGTGGGTCGCCAGATCCTTGGAGTCGATCAGTTCGCAGTCGAAGACAGCGAGCGCGCCCTTCAGCGTCGGCGCACCGGTCGAGATCACATCCCATTCGGCCAACGCGAAACGCTCCTCGACCGGCAGGCCGGTCATGCCGGAAAAGCCGATCGACAGCGGCTCCTGATCCGAAGCCAGCGTGTTCAGGGCAAATTTGCCGTTTTCCACGAACGGCTCATTCTTGGGATTTTCGCGATTGAGGCAGACCAGGATGGTTGGCGGCGTGTCCGACACCGAGCAGGCCGCGATCACCGTCGCGCCGCGCCTGCCGGCGGGGCCATCGGTGGTGACTACATGCACATGACCGGCAAAATGGGCCATCGCGTCGCGGTAGGCCTGCGGCCCGATGTCATTCTTCTTCAGCACCGATGATTTTCCACTAGTCAGAACCAACCGTTATATATGGGGGGATATTGCAGCCCACAAGCGAAGTGCTTGACGTATATCCTGGATTCCCGTGTTGCGCCAAAGCTGGCCAGCCTTTAGGTCTTGACGGCATTGGCGCCGGCAGAACACGCGACCGGCGCGGAGGAATTCTTCGCTCGCATGCGACCTTGGACAACCACAATAGCGGTGCTGGCCTGGCTCTCGGTCGCCGGGGGTGCGAGCGCCGAGAGGCTGCTGGTCGGCGTCGCGGCACCGCTGTCGGGGCCGTCGGCGATCCTCGGCAAACAGATCGAGGCAGGCGCGACAATGGCGGCTGAAGCGAACGACGCCGAAATCACGACGATCGATGACGCCTGCACGGCCGATGGTGGCGCCGCCGCCGCGCGGGAGTTCGCCGCGGCCAAGGTCCACGTCGTCATCGGGTTTTTGTGCACGGACGCAATCGAGGCGGCTCTGCCGATCCTCAAGGATGCCGGCATACCGGTGATCACAGTCGGCGTTCGCACGGAAAGCCTGACCGACCGGCGCGCCAAGACGGGATGGCCGATCTATCGTCTCGGGCCGCGCGGCGACGACGAGCGCAATGCCGTCGCTGCCATCCTCACCCGCCTATGGCAGACCGAGCTGTTCGCCATCGTCGACGACGGCACGATCTATGGCCGCGAAATGGCCGAGACGTTTCGGGCAGCCGCCGAGCAAGCGGCCCTGAAGCCGGTGTTCGTCGACACGTTCCGGCCGCAGCTCGACAACCAGATCGGCCTGATCGGCCGACTTAAGAAAGCCGGCGCAACGCATGTCTTTGTCGGCGGCGACGGCGATGATGTCGCCATTATGGGCCGGGATGCTGGCCAGCTAAATACCGGCATGGTGTTTGCGGGCGGCGAAGCGTTGCGCGCGCCGCTCGGCGATGTGCCTTATGCCATCGGCACGCTGATGATCGCGCCGCCCGAATGGGCCGATGTCGCCGACCCCAAGGTGCTGCAGAGCTTTGCCGGGCAAAACATCGTGCCGGAAGGTTACACCCTGCCCGCCTATGCCGCGGTCGAGATCGCCAAGTCGGCTTCGGCATTGACGCAAAGCTCCGGCGAGAGACTGGCCAACGTGCTGACCGCGCATGACTTCGCCACGGCGATCGGACCGATCCGCTTTGACGAAAAAGGTGACCTGACGCAAAATCCTTATCGAGCCTACCGTTTCGACGGCGGCCGTTTCGTGCCGGCGGAGAGCCAATGATGTCCAGCACGGGGATGTTCCGTACGGGTCCGCGCAATCTCATCACCGACGTCGCCGGCCTGCGTGTCGGCAATGCGGCGAATGCGAAGCTGAAATCCGGTGTGACCACCGTCATCTGCGACGAACCGGCCGTGGCCGGCGTGCAAATCCTGGGCGGTGCGCCAGGCACCCGCGAAACCGACCTGCTCGAGCCGCACAATTCGATCCACGCCATCCATGCCGTGGTGCTTTCGGGCGGCTCGGCTTTTGGCCTTGACGCCGCGTCGGGGGTGCAGGCGGCCTTGCGCGAAAGAGGCATCGGCGTCGAGGTCGGCGGCTTTCGGGTGCCGATCGTGCCGGCGGCGATCCTGTTCGACCTGCGCAATGGCGGTGACAAGGATTGGGGCCGGTATCCGCCTTACCGCGACCTTGGCTACGAAGCCGCGCAAGCCGCCGCGATCGACTTTGCGCTCGGCACTGCCGGCGCTGGTAGTGGGGCTTTGAGCTCCGGCCTGAAGGGCGGGCTCGGCTCGGCCTCGACAGTGCTGGACAGCGGCGTCACCATCGGCGCGCTCGCCGCCGTCAACCCGACGGGCTCGGTGACGGTCGCCGGGACCCGCCATTTCTGGGCGGCGCCGTTCGAGATCGGCGACGAGTTCGGCGGCTTAGGCTTTCCCCACCCAATGCCTGACGATGCCAGAAAGATCCTGCTGAAGTTCCGTGACAAGCATGCCGCAGAGCAGGCGGAAACCGGCGCCAATACGACCATCGCCGTGATCGCCACCGACGCGGTACTCACGAAGGCCGCCGCCAAACGCCTGGCGATATCAGCGCATGACGGCTTTGTCCGTGCCATTTGGCCGACGCACACGCCCGCAGACGGCGATCTGGTCTTCGCGCTGGCAACGGGCAAGAGTGGCATCGAGCTCAGGCCCAACGATGCGATCGATCTCTACGCCGCCGCCGGCGCCACGATGGCGCGCGCCATCAGCCGCGGCGTCTTTGCCGCGACGCCGGCCGAGAGCGATCTGTTCCCGGTCTGGTCGTCGCGCTGACCGCGCAGGGCTCATTCGGATTTGCCGTAACCGGACTGGACTTATGATCAAGTGGGGTCGGATTTTTCTTCCTCGAACGTGACCGCAACGTCTGAGTTTGCCGACAGCCGCACCTTCTGGCCCTCGACCTCGGCGACAAGGCTGAGAGGAATGAAGTGGTGATGACCCCTGTGAGCGCCCTCACCGCTGTCGCGCTTGGTCAGCTTGATGCGATCTCCGTCAACCTTGTCGACGGTACCGACATGGACCCCGTCGGCGCCGATCACTTCCATACGTTCGCGAATCTTGGCTGCATCTGTCATGGGGGTCTCCCTTATAGCGCCGCGCGCCCTTTTGAACGCGCAAAGGACGCTCTAAACATTTTGACTCAATGTGCCGTGCCTTCCGAAATCGATCCTGATTTTCGGAAGGCACGATGCGGTGAAGCTGCCGACAATAACAAACGACAGCCGGATTGGATGCATCGACTTTGTGTTTCAGTCAGCACGATCTTTTGACGGCATCGTGATAGGAATTTAACGGCGTCGACCGCCTGAATGGAATTCCCCATGCGAAATCTTGCTCTGTTTGCCGTCTGCCTGCTTGCCCAGCTTGCAACTTTGGCCGCCGCCCACGCAGGCGATGTCGCCGAGCTTGAGATCCTCGGCTTCAGCCGCGATGGCGGGGTCTCTGCCTTCGAGGAATACGGCGTCCAGGACGGATCGGGATTTCCCTATGCAAACCGCTATTATATCGACACGGCCGACGACAGTTTCCTGAAGGGCTCGCCGATCCGTGTCCGGCTCGACGACGAGAATGCCGCGGTGGACGCGGCGCGGCTGCAGGCCCGGCAAAAGGGCGAAGCGATCGTCAGTCAGGCGGAACTGAAGGCAAATCGCGGCATCACCGCCGGCTTCAACCCGGTGACCGAGCTTTCTGCCGATCCCTTCCGCATGGTGGTCAATCCGCGCCCGATCTTTTCGCCGGTCGACGAGCCGCTCGAGTTCCGGCTCGACCAGATCGGCATGAATGACACCGAGCGCTGCCAGAGCCAGGGCGAGATCAATGGCTTTCGCCTGCTGCGCGTCGAGGCGAAGGACGGCGGTCAGACGAGCATTATTCACGAGGACAAATCGATCCCGCAAAGCAGAGGCTGTCCGAATGGCTACCAGATCGGCGCGGTTCAGACATTTTCACTGGATAGCCTCAGCGCCTATGCCGTGCTGATCGCAGTGCGCCAATACGGGTTCGAAGGGCCGGACTATCGCTGGATTGCGGTAACCGGTCGCCTGTGACGTTCCCCGCCATGCGCTATCGCGCCCTGCATCGTCTCCGCCGCGCTCTGCCGTCGCTGCGCACGGCATTTGCCGGTGCCTTGCTGTGGGCCATGGCGATGGGCGCAAGCGCGCTGCTCAATCTGCTGCAGTACGATTGGGAGACCCCGGCAAAGATCCGCTTCGTCTCGCTGCTTTATGCAGCCGGCGGTGCGCTCGCTTTCCCGATTGGGCTGTTCCTGGCGCGGCTCGTCTCGCTCGGGCGGCACTGGGAGATCGCCCTCGCCGCCGCCTTCGTCTGCCTTCTCGCAGCGACGATTATCGTCACCGGCGGCCTCTTTGGACTGCAATACCGCTCCTACTATGTCCAGTGGCATGCGCCCGCGTTCACCATCACCTGGGTTTTCCAGTTCGTGTTCACGATGTTGACGGCACTCTACCAGTTCGTCGTCCTTGGCATCCGGCTGTATTTTCCGCTCGGTTTCATTGCGCTCGCTGTCGCCAGTGTCTGGTTTGCGCGCCAGCAACGTTGAGCATTTTGCCTGCCTCTGTTAGGACGCGGGCAAATGCTCTCGCAAGTCAGGACCGACTGATGATCCCTCGCTACTCCCGGCCGGAAATGGTGGCCATCTGGTCGCCCGAAACCCGGTTCCGCATCTGGTTCGAGATCGAGGCCTATGCCTGCGACGCATTGGCCGAACTCGGCATCATCCCGAAGGAGGCCGCTAAGACCATCTGGGAGAAAGGCGGGGCGGCGAAATTCGATGTCGAAGCCATCGACGAGATCGAGCACGTCACCAAGCATGACGTCATTGCCTTTCTCACCCATCTTGCCGAATTCGTCGGGCCGGATGCCCGCTTCATCCACCAGGGCATGACATCCTCCGACGTTCTCGACACCTGTTTTGCCGTGCAGCTCACCCGCGCCAGCGACATCCTGCTGGCCGACATTGACGGGCTGCTTGCGGCGCTCAAGCGCCGCGCCTTCGAGCACAAGGACACCATCACCATCGGCCGCAGCCACGGCATCCATGCTGAGCCGACCACCTTCGGCGTCAAGCTGGCGCAGGCCTATGCCGAATTCTCGCGTTGCCGCGAGAGGCTGGTGCACGCACGCGAGGACATCGCCACGTGCGCCATCTCGGGCGCGGTCGGCACCTTCGCCAATATCGATCCATATGTCGAAGAATACGTGGCCAAGAAACTCGGACTGAAGCCGGAGCCGGTGTCGACGCAGGTGATCCCGCGCGACCGCCACGCGATGTTCTTCGCCACGCTCGGCGTGATCGCCTCGTCGATCGAGCGGCTGGCGATCGAGGTGCGCCATCTGCAGCGCACGGAGGTACTCGAAGCAGAAGAGTACTTTTCACCCGGCCAGAAGGGTTCGTCGGCGATGCCGCACAAGCGCAACCCGGTGCTGACCGAGAATCTAACCGGCCTTGCCCGCATGGTGCGCTCGTTCGCATTGCCGGCAATGGAGAATGTGGCGCTGTGGCACGAGCGCGACATCTCGCATTCCTCGGTCGAGCGCATGATCGGGCCCGACGCGACGGTGACGCTCGATTTCGCGCTCTCACGGCTGACCAGCGTTGTCGACAAACTGCTCGTCTACCCCGACAACATGCTGAAGAACATGAACAAATTCCGTGGCCTTGTGCATTCGCAGCGCGTGCTGCTGGCGCTGACGCAAGCTGGCGTTTCGCGCGAGGACGCCTACCGGCTGGTGCAGCGCAACGCGATGAAGGTGTGGGAGCAAGGCGCTGATTTTCTTGAGGAACTTTTGGCCGACAAGGACGTTGTCGCTGCCCTGCCCGAGGCCGAGATCCGCGAAAAATTCGACTTGGGCTATCATACCAAGCACGTCGATACGATCTTTAGCCGAGTGTTTGGAGAGGCCTGATGATTTCGTCGGCCGGAGATTTCGATTTCCTTGCCCTGCCCGGGCGCGGCAACTCCGGGCCGGATCATTGGATGTCGCATTGGTGCCGGGTGTTCCCCAATTCGAGCCGCGTGCTGCAGGCCGAGTGGGACCGGCCTAAGCCTGGGGACTGGATCGGCCAGGTGGATGCCGCGGTGGCCGCCGCACCGCGCCGCGTCGTGCTACTTGCGCATTCGCTGGCGGTGGCGACGGCGGTGAAGTGGGCTGCCGGCGCCCGTCAAAGCCAACTCGACAAGGTCGCGGCGGCATTCCTGGTTGCCGCGACCAATGTCGAGGATACCGATCCCTCATTCGACGCGGTGCGCCCGTTCGCGCCGATGCCGCTGAAGCGCCTGCCCTTCCCGGCATTGGTGGTGGCGAGCCGCAGCGACCCGCGCGTCACTTTCGACAAGGCGACCGCTTTTGCCGCAGCCTGGGGCGCGGATATCGCCGATGCCGGCGATCTCGGCCATATGGGAAACGAGGCCGGCCTCGGCCTGTGGCCGGCGGGCCTGCTGATGCTTGGCCGCTTGCTTGAAAAGGCGAAGCTCTAACCGAACTACGCCTTGCCGGGAACGGTCCTGATCACCGTGCCCCACGGATCCTCGCGGGTCGTTGCATCAGCCACATTGTCCGAACGCATCTCGACCCAGGCCAAGCCGGAGCGGGCGGGATCGCGGCGGCCGGCACCCGCGCTCTGCCACGCATTTGCGCCAATGTGGTGATGGTAGCCGCCGGACGACAAGAATACCGCCGCGCCACCGTATTTTGCCGCGGTGTCGAAACCGAACTCCTGATGCCACCATGCTTCGGCTTCTTCCGGTCGGCCGACCCGCAGATGGACGTGGCCGATAATGCTGTTTTCCGGCGCGCCCTGCCAGCCGACGTCACCGGCCGGCACTTCGGCAATGACCGACGGAATGTTCAGCCGCTCCGTCGCCATCGCGATCTTGTCGCCATTCCATTTCCAATCCTGGGGGCGGCGGTCGGCATAGATCTCGATGCCGTTGCCTTCCGGGTCGGTAAGATAAAGCGCCTCGCTGACCAGATGATCGGACGCGCCCTCGATGCCAATCTTGCCCGCGATGGCGTGGTTGATCCAGCGGCCGAGATCGGCCCGGCTAGGGAGCAGGAAGGCGGTGTGGAAAAGACCGGCGCTGCGCGGGTCATCGGGTTTCGCAGCCGGATCCGCTTCGATGTCGAGCAAAGGGCGATTGACTGCGCCGAGCGTAATCGTGCCGCCGGCGCGGCTCAGTTCCTGCAAACCGACGACTTTGCGATAGTAGGCAGCGAGATTTTCTGCATCGCGCGCCCGCAAGCCGACGCGGGCAACGCTGACCGGGGTCGTTGCGGCAAAAGGCAGTTCGCTCATCAAAGTGCTCCGTTCAGCCGGCGCTCGACAAGCTTCCAAGGAGGAATCCGGCGCCATCAATCATTCTACGCCGTGTCCGTGCCAAAAATCTCGGAACAGCCATTCTTTCCTGGCGACAGATCGTCGATCGCTATCGTTCACACAAGAGCGCAAGAAGCGAACATGGTGTTCACAATAGCGGGCAGAACCGGGCTCATGAGAGGCCGTTTGCGTGTCGCTGTTGCGTTTATACCCGGTTGCACCCGACAGCGCCTCTCGCTACATGCGCGCCATGAAAGTCAGGGAAGCAGATATTCTCATCGTGCCGGGCTACACCAATTCCGGCCCCGATCATTGGCAGAGCCGCTGGCAGTCGAAACTATCGACAGCGCGCCGCGTCGAACAGACGGAATGGTCGAAGCCGGTGCGCGAGGATTGGACGGCCGGTGTCGCCAAGGCGGTTAACGAGGCCGAGCGGCCGGTCGTCATTGTCGCTCACTCGCTTGGCGTCGCCGCGGTCATCCAGGCATTGTCTCGGTTCGAGCGACCGGTCGCCGGCGCTTTCTTCGTGGCGCCGCCCGATGTCGCCAATCCAAAGATAAAGCCGAGGCACCTGATGACCTTCGGTCCCTATCCGCGCGATCCTCTGCCATTTCCGTCGGTGGTGATCGCCAGCCGCAACGACCCGTTCTGCGCCTTCGGCGTCGCCGAGGACATTGCCGCGGCGTGGGGCTCGCTGTTCATCGACGCCGGCGATGCCGGTCATCTCAACGCGGATTCCGGCTTCGGCCCCTGGCCCGAAGGTTCGATGACGTTCGCGAAATTCCTGACGGATCTTTAGGAAGCGATCGAATCCCTGACGCTGCTCAGCAGGGTCTTTGCCCCAAGCGAAATCAGCGAATGCTCCGAACCCATCGCCAGCAGCCGGTAACCCATCGACACCACACGACCGGCAATGGCCGGTTCCATCACATAGATCGCCGCATGTTTGCCGGCCTTGCGGGTGCGCTCGGCGATCGAGGCGACGGTCTCCATCATGCTCTCCAGCGTCGAACTGACGGTGGTCCCCTTCGACCAGGCGATCGAGAAATCCGAAGGGCCGAGGAAGATCCCGTCGATACCCGGCGTGTCGAGAATGCCGTCGAGTGCAGCAAGCGCGGCGCGCGTTTCGACCATGGCGAACGCCATGGTGCGCTGGTTGCTGTCGCGCAGCCAGTCGGCATGATCACCCTTGCCATGGCGCGGAAAGGCATAGGTGGGGCCCCAGGAGCGCTCGCCGAGCGGCGGGTATTTCATGGCGGCGGCAAACAGCCTTGCGTCCGCCACTGAATTCACCATCGGCGCAATCACAGCCTCGGCGCCGAAGTCGAGCGCGCGGCTGGCCATGTCGAAGCGGCCGACCGGGATGCGCACCAAAGCCGGCTTGTTGGCGGCCAGCACCGGCACAAGCCCGCGCAGCACGCTGTCCTCGTGATGGCCACCATGCTGCATGTCGAGCGTAACCGCGTCGAATCCTTGTCTGGCCAGTATCTCGACCGTCAAAGCATCCGGCACGCCTGACCATGCGGTGAACAGTGTCTCGTCGGCCGCAAGGCGTGACTTCAGGGACATTGGCGATTTCCTCTTTGGTTGCAACAATTCAGCCGGAAATGACCGCAAAGGCAAAGAAAAACCGCCCGGTTGGGCCGAGCGGTCGATTGGTCCAGCATTCGATCGGTATCGAGAAGGATCAGGTGTTCTTGATCTGCTCGATCGCCTGCGCCATCAATTCATCCATGGTGCGGCGGATCTGATGGTCCGACTGGTCAATGCCCGCCGCATCGAAATCCTTGCGTATCTTGCGGAAAACGTCGTGATCGCCGGCTTCCTCAATGTCGCTGACGACCACTTCCCTGGCATAAGCGTCGGCATCGGTGCCTGACTTGCCGAGCTTTTCGGCAGCCCACAGGCCGAGCGCTCTGTTGCGGCGTGCCGCTGCCTTGAACCGAAGTTCCTCGTCGAATGCGAATTTGCGCTCAAAGCCCTCTTCGCGGTCTTTCATGCTGCTCATGGCATCCCTCCGTGAAATCCGATTCGTCGTGCCAATATGTGTTGCCGGAGCACAAACCAAAAGGGCGCCGGCCGGTCAATATGCTACATTGCTTGCTGCGCTGCGGCATTTCGGTCCCCGAAAGCGGTTGATTGAAAGGATTTGCCGATTGAGCAAACAGTGCGATTGGGATAGACACCGGCATTGAACCCCACCGTCGCCATCTTATTTTAGGCAGACGGACAGGAACTGGTCGCTTGCCGCCTGCCCGCAAATCCAGAGAAAAATCAGATGAAAAATCGCCGCCGCATTTATGAAGGCAAGGCCAAGATCCTTTATGAGGGACCGGAGCCTGGCACGCTGATCCAGTTCTTCAAGGACGACGCTACCGCTTTCAACAAGAAGAAGCATGAAATCGTCGATGGCAAAGGCGTGCTCAACAACCGCATTTCCGAGCACATCTTCAATCATCTCAACCGGATGGGCATTCCGACCCACTTCATCCGCCGGCTCAACATGCGCGAGCAGCTGATCAAGGAAGTCGAGATCATCCCACTCGAAGTGGTGGTGCGCAACGTCGCCGCCGGCTCGCTCGCCAAGCGTCTCGGCATCGAGGAAGGCACCGTGCTGCCGCGCTCGATCATCGAATTCTATTACAAGGCCGATGCGCTCGACGATCCGATGGTCTCGGAAGAGCACATCACCGCCTTCGGCTGGGCGAGCCCGCAGGAGATCGACGATGTCATGGCGCTGGCCATTCGCGTCAACGACTTCCTTTCCGGACTGTTCATGGGCGTCGGCATCCAGCTCGTCGATTTCAAAATCGAATGCGGCCGCCTGTTCGAAGGCGACATGATGCGCATCGTCGTCGCCGACGAGATTTCGCCGGATTCCTGCCGGCTGTGGGATGTGGCGACGCAGGACAAGCTCGACAAGGATCGTTTCCGCCGCGACATGGGCGGGCTGGTCGAAGCCTATCAGGAAGTTGCCCGCCGCCTCGGCATCATGAACGAGAACGAACCGCCGCGTCCGGCCGGGCCGGTGCTGGTCGCATCGACCGACGGCGTCAAAGGCAAGCCGCACTGATGGCTTGCCCGCTCAACAGGTGAACAGGAGCATGTCCAGCGTGATCAAGGCCCGCATTACCGTAACCCTCAAGAACGGCGTGCTAGACCCACAAGGCAAGGCAATCGAGCATGCGCTGTCCGCAATGGGTTTCGGCGGCGTCGGCCAGGTGCGGCAAGGCAAGGTTTTCGATGTCGAGCTTGCCGAGGGCGACAGGGCCAAGGCCGAGGCCGATCTGAAAGCCATGTGCGACAAGCTTCTGGCGAATACGGTGATTGAGAATTACGCGGTGGAGATCGCCTGAGGTGAAATCAGCCGTCGTCCTGCTCCCCGGCCTCAATCGCGACCGCGACATGATCGCGGCGCTGACCAAGATTTCCGGCACGCCGCCGGTCACCGTCTGGCAGACGGACACCGAAATTCCCGATGTCGACCTGATCGCCATTCCCGGCGGCTTTTCCTTTGGCGATTATCTGCGCTGCGGCGCCATTGCCGCGCGCATGCCGGTACTGCGGGCTGTCGCCGAAAAGGCAGCCAAGGGCGTCATGGTCATCGGCGTCTGCAATGGCTTCCAGATCCTGGTCGAGGCCGGCCTGCTGCCGGGCGCTTTGATGCGCAACACCTCGCTGAAATTCGTCTGCCGCCAGGTGAAGCTGCAGATCGCCAATGCCAACACGATGTTCACCCGCCGCTACCAGCCGGGCCAGATCATCCGCGCGCCGGTGGCGCACCATGACGGCAATTATTTTGCCGACGCCGAAACTTTGGCCCGCCTCGAAGGCGAAGGCCAGGTGGTGTTCCGCTATGCCGAAGGCACCAATCCCAACGGCTCGATCAACGACATTGCCGGCATCGTTAACGGCCGCGGCAACGTGCTCGGCCTGATGCCGCATCCCGAGAACCTGATCGAAGTGGCGCATGGCGGCAGCGACGGCCGGGCGCTGTTCGAAAGCGCCTTGGGCATCGCCGCTTGATGCCTTCAATTTTCCTCCTGGAGCGACGGTCATGAAACTCTATTCGCGGCCGTTGTCGCCCTATTCGTCGATCGTGCGGGCGCTGGCCTACATCAAGAACGTGCCGCTGAAGGTCATTGCACCGCCGCCTGGGTTTCCCATCCCCGAGGCATTTCGTGCCATCTCGCCGCTGAACCGGATTCCGGTGCTGATCACCGGCTCGGGCGAAACGATCGTCGAATCGGTGGTGATTGCCGAATATCTGGAGGAGCGCTTTCCCGAGCCAGCGCTGCTGCCCAAGGATTCGAAGGACCGGGCACTGGTGCGCATGTTCGCTCGCATCACCGACCTTGACGTGCTCGCCCCCACCATGAAGCTGTTTGAGCTCTATTTCGTGCCGCAGCGCAACGAGGCCGAGATCAAGGCACAGTTCGCCCGACTGCATCACGGGCTTGCGGCAATCGAGGCCCGCATGGCGCATGGCCCGTTTGCACTCGGCGACGACATCTCATTCGCCGATGCGTGGCTGACGCCGACCCGCTTCGTCTTCAACAATTTTAGGGCGACGATCGGCCGCCCCGACCTGCTTGATGCCTATCCGAAATTCGATGCCTATGAGCAAATCGCCTTGCAGCATCCGGCGCTGTCGCGCGTCTGGGGTGAGATGACAGACGGTCTGAAGATCTTTCTGTCCGAACTCGAGATGGGCGCCGCTTGACCATGCGATCGACACTGGCCCGCCTCGCCCTCGCCGCTTCCGCCGGTCTTGTACTCGCCTCCTGCCAGTCAGGCCCGAAGAGCACGCCAGCGCCGGCGGGCAAGAGCGCGTCACTGCTTGCCATGGAGCAGGTGGCAATAGCTGCCCACAAATGCTGGATCGCCAGCAAGGACCCTGCGTTCAAATCCTACCAGATGGCCAACGAACTGAATTCGTTCAGCGGCACGCCGCGCTTCCTGCTGGTGCCGGCCAAACACTATGGCGGAAAGCCGTTGCTGGTCGTGCAGGCGCAAGGCAATTCGAGCCGCGTCGACGTGTTCGGCCCATTGATGTCGGAACCGCTCGGCGCCCGCATCGGCTCGGACATTGCCCGCTGGCAGGCGGGCAATCCGGCCTGCGCTGCTGCTGCCTAGCCCAATGGGTCGCTTGCTGCAGATCACCGGTCTGGTCGTCGGCCTGGCCGGGCTCGTCCTGCAGCTCTGCATCACCGTCCCGGCATCAATGGAAGCCGGCCGCGGCTTTGTCGGCTCGCTGGTCTTCTATTTCAGCTTCTTCACCATCCTGACCAATATCGGCGCGGTGCTCGTCCATGCCTCGTTGCTGTCGTCAGCGGGTTATGCCTGGTTTCCGGCTTTTGCCGCCCCACGGATGCGGGCGGGCGTAGCCGTCGCCATAACGCTGGTTCTCATCGTTTATGCAACGGTCTTGGCGCAGCTTTGGCAGCCGCGAGGGCTGTTCCTGCTCTGCGATGTGCTCTTGCACTATGTGACGCCGGTGTTGTTCGTGCTGTGGTGGCTTGTGGCGGGCGCCGACGGCTCGACGCGGTGGCGTGACATCTCCTGGTGGATGATCTATCCGATCGCGTATCTGGCCTATGTACTGGCGCGGGCGCCAATATCGGGCGAAGTGCCCTACCCGTTCCTCAACGTCGCCAAGAACGGCGCGACCAGCGTCGCCGTCTCGGCCGTGGCCATCACGGGGCTTTTTCTCGTGCTATGTATTGTGGCGGTGCTTGTGGACCGCGGCGTCGCGCGGCTCAGGACGGCGAGCGTCCGCTGAAGCGCTCGAACGCATCAGTCCCAGAACGGCCTTAGACCTTCACGATGGGCATCGCAGCGCGAGATACCGATGTCCTTGAGCTGATCGTCGGTCATCTCCAGCAGGACCAGCCGACTGCGCCGGCGCTCCAGCAGACCATCGATCCATCGGACGAATGACGTGACCACTTGCACGATCCGGCGAACATAGGATCTCCGGCCCGACGAGCGGCTTCCGGTCAATTCAACTGCCGCGTAGCGGATTGTCTCTATTGTACCCATTGTCTTTCTGCCAAGATTGCAATTGTGCCTTTCGTGCGGCCCGCTTCATATGTATTGACTCCCATTTCGGTGCAATGTAAAAAATTGTCACCATGACAACTTGGCTTCCGGACCTGACCGCCCGCACCGGCCCGCTCTATCAGCGGCTTGCCGATTCCATCGAGACGGACATCGACCGCGGCCTGATCGGTGCAGGGGCAAAGCTGCCGCCGCAGCGCGATCTGGCATACGACATCGGCACGACCGTCGGCACGGTCGGCAGGGCCTATCAATTGCTGCGCGAGCGGGGACTGGTCAGCGGCGAGGTCGGCCGCGGAACCTATGTTATCGCTCAACAGTCGGAGAGCGCAAAGCCGGATTTCCTGGGGCCGGTCGAACAAGGCACACGCTATATGGATGCGCCCGGCGACAAGCTGCGCTTCGATAGCACGGCCGCACCGGATGTCGGCCAGGGTGCCATCGTCGCCGACGTGTTGACACGCACGGCGCAAGACCATCCGCATGAGATTTCAAGCTATACTCGTGATTTCCCGGACCGCTGGTTGGAAGCGGGGAGGCGCTGGTTGTCGCGCAATTCCTATCGCCCGGCGGCGGATGCAATCGTTCCCACGCTCGGCACCCACGCCGCGGTGATGGCAACCATTGCGGGACTCACCGCCCCCGGCGACTATGTCGTCTTCGAGCACCTCACCTATTCGCAGATCTCCCGCAGTGCCGGCCTGATCGGTCGCCGGACCGCGCTGGTGGCGGCTGACGACGAGGGCATAGATCCCCAGGATTTCGAGCGCGTCTGCGCACAAAAGCATCCGAAGATGATTTTTTTGATGCCGACGGCGAAGAACCCGACGCTGACAACGCTGTCGGCATCGCGCCGCGAAGCAATCGCGCATGTCGCCCGTCAATATAACGTCGTCCTGATCGAGGACGATCTCTATGGTGGACTGACCGATGACCCAACGCCTTTAATGGCCGAATATGCTCCCGAACGGACCATCGTTGCCGGCGGCCTGTCGAAATCGGTCGCGGCGGGTGTTCGCGGCGGTTGGCTCGCTTGCCCGCCGGCCTACCGTCACCGCATCCGGGTCGCCCATAAGATGATGACGGGCGGCCTGCCCTTTCTGCTGGCGGAGGTGGGCAGCCGGCTGGTGCTGTCCGGTCAGGCCGCCGAGATGCGCAAGCGCAGCATTGCCGAGATCGGTGCGCGCATCGCGATCGTGCGCGAGACACTCGACGGCTTCGACTTCAAGGCGCTGGACAATGTGCCGTTCGTCTGGCTCACTTTGCCCGACCCGTGGCTGTCCGGCACCTTCAAACAGGCTTGCCTCGAACATGGCGTGCTCATCGACGACGAGGATGAGTTCAAGGCAGGGCGTTCCGAACAGGCCTTTCATGGCGTGCGGTTTGGCATCTCGCAGCCGCGACAGCGGGACGATATCGCGCACGGCGTCGCGGTGATCCGGCGGCTTCTGGACGAGGGCCGCGCCGGCTACGACAGCTTTTCCTGAACCGGCTTGAAACCGGCGGGTCGAGTGGCGATCTTTCGCTACTTGCCGTCAGCTGTTGCTTTCCATCGTTTTAGTCATCCGACGGGGTGTATCGGCTGCAAAGCTTGCGATAAGACGGGACTCGATCTCAAGGACACAATTGCCGATCATGACCATTTCCAATTCCGTGCCGATTACTCCTGAACTCATTGCCGCGCACGGGCTGAAGCCCGACGAGTACCAGCGCATCCTCGACCTGGTCGGGCGCGAACCGAGCTTTACCGAACTTGGTATTTTTTCGGCGATGTGGAACGAGCATTGTTCCTACAAATCCTCGAAGAAGTGGCTGCGCACGCTGCCGACCACCGGGCCGCAAGTCATCCAGGGCCCGGGTGAGAATGCCGGTGTGGTCGACATCGGCGACGGCGCCTGCGTCGTCTTCAAGATGGAGAGCCATAACCACCCCTCCTATATCGAGCCTTATCAGGGCGCTGCGACCGGCGTCGGCGGCATCCTGCGCGATGTCTTCACCATGGGCGCGCGACCGATCGCGGCGATGAACGCGCTGCGCTTCGGCGCGCCGGATCATCCCAAGACAAGGCACCTCGTTGCCGGCGTCGTTTCCGGCGTCGGCGGCTATGGCAATTCCTTCGGCGTGCCGACGGTCGGCGGCGAGGTCAATTTCGACGCCCGCTACAATGGCAATATCCTGGTCAATGCGTTTGCCGCGGGCCTCGCGAAGACAGACGCAATCTTTCTGTCCGAGGCCAAGGGCGTCGGCCTACCGGTGGTCTATCTCGGCGCCAAGACCGGCCGCGACGGCGTCGGCGGCGCCACAATGGCCTCGGCTGAGTTCGACGACAAGATCGACGAGAAGCGCCCCACCGTGCAGGTTGGCGATCCGTTCACCGAAAAATGCCTGCTCGAAGCCTGCCTCGAACTAATGGCGTCCGGCGCCGTTATCGCCATCCAGGATATGGGTGCGGCCGGCCTCACCTGCTCGGCGGTCGAGATGGGCGCCAAGGGCGACCTCGGCATCGAGCTCGATCTCGACAAGGTGCCGGTGCGTGAAGAGCGCATGAGCGCCTATGAGATGATGCTTTCGGAGAGCCAGGAGCGCATGCTGATGGTGCTGCGCCCCGAAAAGGAAAAACAGGCCGAGGCGATCTTCCACAAATGGGGCCTAGACTTTGCCATCGTCGGCAAGACCACCGACGATCTGCGCTTCCGCGTGCTGCACCAGGGCGACGAGGTTGCCAACCTGCCGATCAAGGATCTCGGCGACCAGGCGCCGGAATATGACCGTCCCTGGGTCGAACCGAAGAAGCCGGCGCCGCTGGCCGGCGATGCACCTCAAGCCGATGTGGCCGACGCACTGCTCAAGCTGCTGGGGGGACCGGACCTTTCCTCGCGCCGCTGGGTGTGGGAGCAGTACGACACGCTGATCCAGGGCAATTCCCTGCAGCTTCCCGGCGGCGACGCCGGTGTGGTGCGCGTCGATGGCCACCCGACCAAAGCGCTCGCCTTCTCCTCCGACGTGACGCCGCGCTATTGCGAGGCGGACCCTTACGAGGGCGGCAAACAGGCCGTTGCCGAATGCTGGCGCAATCTTACCGCCACCGGCGCTCTGCCGCTCGCGGCCACCGACAACCTCAATTTCGGCAATCCGGAACGGCCGGAGATCATGGGCCAGCTGGTTGGTGCCGTGAAAGGCATCGGCGATGCCTGCCGGGCGCTTGGCTTTCCGATCGTCTCCGGCAACGTCTCTCTCTACAATGAGACCAACGGCCAAGGCATCCTGCCGACACCAACCATCGGCGGCGTCGGGCTGATTGCCGACTGGTCGAAAATGGTGCGGATCGGCTTTGCCGCCGAAGGCCAGATGATCGTGCTGGTCGGCGCGCCGACCATGTGGGGCACGCATCTTGGCCAGTCCGCCTATATGCGCGACATCCATGGCCGCGCCGACGGCCCGCCGCCGCCGGTCGATCTCGATCACGAGAAGCGGGTCGGCGACCATGTGCGGGCGCTGATCGGCTCCGGTGTCGTTACCGCGGCGCATGACGTTTCCGACGGCGGCATCGCGGTGGCGCTGGCCGAGATGGCGATGGCCTCCAGCATCGGCGCGACCATTCCCGGCCTGATCGGTACGGATCCGATCCCCGTCTGGTTCGGCGAGGATCAGGGCCGCTACCTGCTGACGCTGTCGATCGATCCGCAGAGCGAGGAATGGGACGCCATTCGCGAACAACAAAGCAAACTCGGCATTTTTGCACCGTGGATCGGCTCGACCGGCGGCAGCGAATTGAAGCTGGGCGAGGCGCGTGCGATACCGGTCAGCGAATTGACCGCCGCCCACGAATCCTGGTTCCCTCGCTTCATGGCAAATGAGGTCGTGGACCCGTGATGTGATCAAGCGGGGCCGTTTCGGTGTGGTTCATCCGCCTTTTCGACCATATCTATGAGATCACGACCTGAACAAGGAATCCTCATATGGCAATGGACGCCCACGACATCGAACGGCTGATCAAGGAAGGCATTCCGGACGCCAAGGTGACCATTCGCGACCTGGCCGGCGACGGCGACCATTATGCGGCTGAGGTTGTGGCCGAAAGCTTTCGCGGGAAAAGCCGCGTCCAGCAGCACCAGATGGTCTATGACGCGCTGAAGGGCAACATGGGCGGCGTGCTGCACGCGCTTGCCCTGCAGACCAGCGTGCCGGACTGAGCTCTCTTGCAGTTACCGGCTCGCAAGCTTCTTACCGGTCACGGCGATGATCGGCCCGGCTGGATAGTTTCCACCCACAATCATCCGCTCGCCGTTCGACAGCGCCGAAACGGCCCCGTCGAAGAAAAGCGCGCTGGGACAATCGAGCGCGTCTCGAAACAGTCGGGCGAAGCTGCCGAGGCTGACCTCAGAGCGCGAGATCGCCAGCACGACAGTGTTTTCGTCACGCACGCCGACGCCATTGCGGATATAGCGCGATGTGCCGTTTTGCTCGAAGCGGGGATGAAGCCGGCCGTCGATCACCAGCATCGGGCCGGATTGCGTGGCAAACATCACGTCCAGTCTGGTCGCAACATAGGCGCTTGTCTCGATGACCGCCGCCTTGCCACCTTCCGGACCAGGAAGACGCCGTTCGGTTTCAGGAAGAAATTGCCTTCGCTGTCGGCGGCGTTGATCGGCGCCTTCTCCCGGCCGTCTTCGACGAGAAGGCCGACCGGCGTCAGGTCTTGGTGATACATGCCGGCGTTCATGGCGAGCAGCACCGGCCGGCCCTGATCCGCCATCGCCTTGTCGAATTTGTCCAGTGAACCGAAAGCCTTGCCGTCAATGCCTGCGTGGAACACACCGATGTCATAGCGGCGCAGATCGATTTCGCAGACGACATAGGCGACCGCCTCGAAGCTCGCGTCGCGGCACGGCGCCGGTAATTCACCGCCAACGACGAGAGGTGGCTGTCTCGGCGACTTGGCCCACCAGATCAAGGACAGTGCGGCGAACAGAACGGCGAGGACGACCCCGGCGAGATATCGTCTTTTCATCACGCCTCGGGACGAATGGTGGCCAACGGCTTGGCCCAAGATCAGACCTTCCTTTGCGCCATTTGCATGGCAAGGCGGCAAACATCTTGTTTCGCGCAACCCATGGGTTTATTTGAAGGGTAATGTTCGAGCCTGACTCCCACAGGCATGAAAGGGTATTCCATGAGCGGCATCAACGATTACATTGACAATGAAGTGAAGGGCAACGACGTCGTTCTCTTCATGAAGGGCACCCCCGGCTTTCCGCAATGCGGATTTTCCGGCCAGGTCGTGCAGATCCTCGACTATATCGGCGCCGACTATAAGGGCGTCGACGTGCTGACGTCGGCCGAACTGCGGCAAGGCATCAAGGACTACTCCAACTGGCCAACCATCCCGCAGCTCTACGTCAAGGGCGAGTTCGTCGGCGGCTGCGACATCATCCGCGAGATGTTCCAGGCGGGCGAATTGCAGACCTTCCTCGTCGAAAAAGGCGTCAGCGTCAAAGGCGCCGCCTGATTTCTGTTTCTGCGTATGACCTCCTGACTGCGATTTTCGGGGTCAAACGATAAGCGCCGGGGCAGCCCCCACCTTGGCAAAAAGTTCTGCCCGACATCGGGGCAATCAACGAATGGATGCGTCGGCCAGCCGGCGCATTTTCGTTGAGGATCGGACTGGCCGTGGATCAGCAAGCACAAGCGCAGCAAAAGGCAAGCACCTTGCCCATTCCGCGCTGGGAATTCATCGCGCTGTGCGCGGCGCTGATGGCGCTCAATTCGCTGGCCATCGACATTATTTTGCCGGCGCTGCAGCAGATCGGCGCTTCGCTTGGCGTCGAAAATGAAAACCACCGGCAATATGTGGTCACCGCCTATATCCTTGGCTTTGGGGGCGGACAGCTGTTCTTCGGGCCGATCTCGGACCGTTTCGGGCGCCGCGCGCCTCTTGTCGCTGGGCTGGTGATCTACGTCGTGGCGGCCGGCGCTGCGGCAATCGCCCCGTCATTCGCCACGCTTCTGCTATGCCGGGCCGTGCAAGGCGTCGGCGCGGCGGCGACGCGCGTCATTGCCGTCTCGATCGTGCGCGATACGTTCGACGGAAGGCGCATGGCCGAAGTCATGTCCTTGATCTTCATGGTGTTCATGGCCATTCCGGTCGTCGCGCCCGGTATCGGCCAGTTCATCATGCTGTTTGCGACCTGGCATGTGATCTTCGTCACCATGGCAGCCGGCGCGCTGATCGTGTCCGCCTGGTCGCTGCTGCGCCTGCCCGAGACACTACACCCCGAATATCGCCGGCCGCTGACGCTGTCCTCCATCATCGGCGGCTTCCGCATCGTTCTCACCAACCGCATCGCGCTCTGCTACGCCTTCGCCAGCACCTTCATCTTCGGCGCCATGTTCGGCTTCATCGCCTCGGCCCAGCAGATCTATGTCAGCGTGTTCAATGTCGGTGAGATGTTCCCGGTCATCTTCGCGGGGGTTGCCGGCGTGCTTGCGTTTTCGAACTACCTCAATTCGCGCCTCGTCGGCCGTATCGGCATGCGCCGCCTGTCGCAAAGCGCGCTGCTGCTGTTTCTGGCAATCAGCCTTGCCTGGCTGGTCGTTTCCGTCGAAATGAAGATGCCGCTCTGGCTCTTCATTGCCTTCTTTGCCTGCGCCATGGTCCCGTTCGGCGCGCTCGGCGCGAACTTCAACGCGCTCGCTATGGAGCCGCTGGGGCACCTGGCCGGCACTGCGTCGTCGATCCTTGGGTTCATGCAGACATTTCTTGGCGGCATTCTCGGCACGCTGATCGGCCAAGCCTTCAACGGCACGGTGACGCCGCTGGCCGCCGGGTTCTGCAGCGTGTCCGTGGCGGCCCTGCTGATGATTCTGCTGGCCGAGCGCGGCAGACTATTCCAGCCGCATAACCCGCCGGTTTAATGCACATTGCGCGTGCGCCAACCAAGGCAAGGGCAAAGGCCGTTGCGACAATTGCGGACCGAGGTTTCATTCGAGATCTCCGGTTTCGCACAAGATTGGGCACCTTTGGCAGCGAAGAGCTATTCTGCCCAGAGCTCGCGGCGCAGCTCCCGCCAGCTCTCCCGGTCCGGCGCGACCAGCAGGCCACCCCCGACATGCGACGGCAGATAGGCGCTGCCGTCGAAGCGCGCGGCATGGCCGCCGGCCTCCGCATGGATCAGCACGCCGGCCAAGTGGTCCCAAGGCATCAGCTTGTTGTAGACGACGAAATGGCCGTGGCCGCTGGCCAGCAGGCGGTATTCGTGGGCGGCGCAGCGATAATTGAACTGCGATAGCGACTTGGTCTGGTTGCGCGCCAAACGTGAGCGGTCCGGCTCGGGCACATAGTGCCATGAGACCGCACCGGTCATTTCCGACATCGGCGCCGGTTTGGCGACATGGACCTTTTCCAGATTGCCATCGGCATGGCGGATATGGCTGCCGGCGCCACTAACGCCGATCAGCCAATCCTTGCCGACGGGATCGTGAATGATGCCGGCGACAGTCTCGCCCTTGACCACGACGCCAAGCATGACGCCGAACAGCGGCACGCCGGAGGCGAAGTTGAAAGTGCCGTCGACCGGGTCGATGACGAAGGCGAGTTCGGCATCGCCGAGACCGTCGAGCAGCGTCGGGTCGTCGGAGCAGGCCTCCTCGCCGACGATCATTGCGTGGGGATAACGCTGGCGCAGCATGGCGGTGATGAACCGTTCGGCATTGACGTCGGCCTCGGTGACGAGATCGGCGGCTGAGGTCTTGCGACGGACGTCGCCCTCGCTCAACCGGCGAAAGCGCGGCATGATCTCGGCGACGGCGGCTTCCGACAGAAGGTCGGCAAGCCAGTCGATCGCGCTATCTTCAAATGTCATCGGGACGCCTGGTGGTGAGGGTTTCGTTGAGGGCGGCGAAATCGAACAGTTTCCTGTCGAGCAGATGCGAACGCCGCACATTGGTCATGGCGCGGATCATCGTGTCCTTGCGGCCGGGCATGCGCTTCTCGATGTCGTCGAGCATCGCCTTCATGGCGTTGCGCTGCAGACCTTCCTGGCTACCGCACAGATCGCACGGAATGATCGGGAATTTCATGGCGCCAGCGAATTTCTCGAGATCGGCTTCCGCACAATAGGCGAGCGGCCGCAGCACCATGACATCGCCTTCGTCATTGAGCAGCTTCGGCGGCATGGCGGCCAGGCGCCCGCCATGGAACAGGTTCATGAAGAAGGTTTCCAGTATGTCCTCGCGGTGGTGGCCGAGCACCAGCGCCGAGCAGCCCTCCTCGCGGGCAATGCGATAGAGATGGCCGCGCCGCAGCCGCGAGCACAGCGAGCAATAAGTGCTGCCCTCGGCCAGCTTGTCGGTGACCACCGAATAGGTGTCCTGATATTCGATGCGATGCGGAATGGCATAGCTGTCGAGATAATCGGGCAATATGTGCTTGGGAAAGTTTGGCTGGCCCTGGTCGAGATTGCAGGCCAACAGCTCGACCGGCAGCAGCCCGCGCCATTTGAGATCGAGCAGCACGGCAAGCAGGCCGTAGGAATCCTTGCCGCCCGACAGAGCGATCAGCCAACGGTCGCCGGGTCTCATCATGGCGAAGTCGTCGATCGCCTGGCGGGCAAGCCGCAACAGCCGCTTGCGCAGTTTGTTGAACTCGACGGAGGACGGCACATCGGCAAACAGCGGATGAAAGCCGCCTTCGGCGTCGGCGATCGGGTCAAGCGTTTTGGCGTCTGGCTGCATGTTCACGGCGCGTCGGCCCTGAAGTCCTGTTGCCGCCCGCAGTAGCGCATCGGATCGAAAATCGAAATCGATTTCCGACTCACGTCCCTGAAAAGGGCGAAGAAAAGAAAAGGCCGCCTGGAGGGGCGGCCTTCGGTTGTGTCGTGACGAACGCGCCGATCAACGCGAATAGAATTCGACGACCAGATTCGGTTCCATCTGCACGGCAAACGGAACATCCGCCAAGCCGGGGATCCGCGTGAAAGTCGCGGTCATCTTGTTGTGGTCGGCCTCGATGTAATCGGGCACGTCGCGCTCGGCCAGGCCCACCGATTCCAGCACGATGACCAGCTGCTTCGACTTCTCGCGCACTTCGATGACATCGCCCGGCTTGCAACGGTACGAGCCGATGTTGACGCGCTTGCCATTGACGTTGACGTGGCCGTGATTGACGAACTGGCGCGCCGCAAAGATGGTCGGCACGAATTTGGAGCGGTAGACGACGGCGTCGAGGCGTGATTCGAGCAGGCCGATCAGGTTCTCCGAGGTGTCGCCCTTGCGGCGGTCCGCCTCTTCATAGACCTTGCGGAACTGCTTCTCCGAAACGTCGCCATAGTGGCCCTTCAGCTTCTGCTTGGCGCGCAGCTGCAGGCCGAAATCGGAAAGCTTGCCCTTGCGGCGCTGGCCATGCTGGCCGGGGCCGTATTCACGCTTGTTGACTGGGGACTTCGGGCGGCCCCAGATGTTTTCGCCAAGACGGCGGTCGATCTTGTACTTCGCGGATTCGCGCTTGCTCATCGCATTCCCTTTCAAAACAACACACCCGGAACCTCATGGTCCGGGTGAAGGAAACGCGCCCTCCTCTGGCCTCCGTTTTCGAGACCTGACAGGGTTTTCCACGCAACGCGACGGAAAACCCACGGGACACGTCATTTCAAACAAGACATAGGGAAAGTAAAACCGGCTGCCCAAACGTCTTGCACACATAAAGAAAACCACCGGGCATTGCGGCCCGGTGTTGGTGGGCTGGTTAAACGGAGATTTAACCGCTGTCAAGCTTCTGGCTGGCGCGAATCGCCGAACTGGATAGTGTTACGGTTGTAGAACGTGCCGGATGTGGCGGGAGGTTGCGCCAGCGGCATCAGGAAGGGACTGAAGTCAGAGGAGCAGGAATTCGCATGAAGAAGTTCTTCCTTACGTTGGTAGGAGCCGCGGTGATGGCCGGCACGATGGCGGCTGTGCCCGAGCCAGCGCAGGCCCGGCATTGGCATGGGCACAGGCATCACCAGATCTGCCGCATCGTGGTCAAGAAGAAGGTGGTATGGCGCCACGGTCATCGCAAGGTCATCCGCTACAAAGTGCGGCGCTGCGGCTGGAACTGGTAATTTTCGCCCTCGCCCGTTGAGACTTCATGGCCCGCGGCTCAGCCGCGGGCCTTTTGTTGGCCGGCATCCGCTGCCAGAATGGTCAGTCGATCAGTGTTTCGACTTCTTTTCCGGCAGGCCCTTGCGCTTGGTCTCGGCGAATTCCTCGAGCTGTTTTTCGCTCATGGATTTATACATTCCCTTCGACGCACCTTTGAGCGCGCCCTTCTTGGTCTCGCCGCGCTTGGCTGACAATGCCGCGCCGGCCGCTTTCTGCTGGGCTTTTGAGGTGGCTGGCATGATGGTTTCTCCCGTTTCCGATGAGAGGAAAACGCATTGTCTGGTGTGATGTTCCCAAAGCGAAAATTGCTTGCGGTCAGGATATCGCCAGGCCAAATCCCTGCATCAGCCGGCGCGTCGGAAAATCGGCGCTGTTCGAGGTGAAGAACGCAAGGTCGGCCCCTTCCGGCAGTGCCTCTCTGCGATAAGCGGCCTCGGTATCGGCAAGCAGCGACAGCGCGCGGCGTGCGATCGCCTCGGCCGGGTCGAGCCAGTCGACCGGCCAAGGTGCTGTCTTGCGCATGCGGTTGGCCAAAAAAGGATAATGGGTGCAGGCAAGCACGACGATGTCGGTGCGCAGCCCGTCATGCTCAACGAAGCACGGCGCGATCTCGGCGCGCACGGCGTCCTCGTCGACAAAACCATCGCGCATATAGGCTTCGGCCAATCCAGCCAGCCTGTCGCTGCCGACCAGGCGGACGTGGCATTTCTGCGCCCATTTGCTGATCAGGTCGCGCGTGTACTGGCGCTTGACGGTGCCGGGCGTCGCCAGCACCGAAACGAGGCCTGAGCGCGTGCGTTCCGCCGCCGGCTTGATGGCCGGCACGGTGCCGACGAAAGGGTGGCCGGGAAACCGCTCGCGCAACGCATCGATGACCAGTGTCGAGGCGGTGTTGCAGGCGATGACCGAAATGGCCGGCGAAAACCGTTCGAGCAGCCTGGCGAACAACTCCAGAATATGTGTTCTCAGCGCCGTTTCCTCCCAGGCGCCGAAGGGGAACGCCGCGTCGTCGGCGACATAGATGAAGCGGCGGTCAGGCATCAGGACGCGCGCCTCACGCAGCACGGTGAGGCCGCCAATGCCGGAATCGAACATCAGGATCGGACGGGCGCTCGACGGATCGGTCATGGTCATTGAGTCACTAAGGGCTGGGAAACACTAAGGGCTGGGGAATTACAAACGAGATCACGAGAGAAGGCCGGCCCATGCATTTTGCTTCGGCCAATGATGCTTTGTCCCGGCCGCTTCTATGTGGAACCATCATGGCCTTGATGCGGCGAGACGGGTCACACAAGGCCCCGCTTGCCGAAGCCGCCGGCCCGCGGCCGGCCGGTTGCCGGAGATGCAGGTTGAGATGCAGCATGGTTCGACGGCACCGGCGCGGCGCGCATGGCGTAGGCTGGAGCCAGGGCCGTCACGCCCGCGGCTGACGCTGAACGGGGCGCCGCGGTGCGGCGCAGCGGCCCGGGCGGGTCGAAATCGTCGAAACTCAGGGATGATGCCATATCCGAAGAGCCACCGCCCGCCGGCTTGGCCGCCAAGATAACGGCCCACAGCCCGACAAGAGCTAATCCCAGCAAGTTAAGGCCGGAATGCGAATCTTCGCCGTCGAATTTTACGACAAGAACAGTGCCGGCCTGCAGAATCGCAAACAGGGTCGAGAACACGATATACGACCAAAGGATCCAACCGGACCCTTGCGCGTCGCGGCTTCGACGCCAGGCGAAATTCGCGCGCAACAGAACGATCACCAGCGAGGCGACGAGAACGGCCGCGGCCAGACCTTCCCTGGAAGGACCTGGTTTCGAATTGGCCAAGCCCTCGATACCGATGGTCAGCACGACACACAGCACAAAGGTCGCGATTTCCGCAACCAGCAGACCCACGGAATAGAAGAAAAAGCGAAGACGACCGATATTTGAGCTAAACATCCGAGATCCATCGTTTCGAAAACCATGGATCAAACCAAATAAAATTCGGTTACTGGTAAGACGCCTGCATTTGCGCGCCTAGTCTTTGTCTTTCGCCCTCGCAGCGCGTGCCGCAGCCGCCGGGAGCCGCCTTGGATCGTCGCCGGGCGATCCGTCGCCGCGCGGCATGGCCGGCGAGAACCTGTCCAGCGATGATATTATTCCGCGCAGCACCTTGAGCTCCGGCTCGGCGAAGCCGGGGCGGGTCAGCACTGCGCGCAAATTGTCGACCATCTTCGGCTTCTTCGCTGCCGGGCGGAAATAGCCGCGCGCCTCCAGTGCACCTTCCAGATACGCAAACAGGCCGTGCAATTCTTCCTTGGCAGCCGGCGGCATTTCAGGGCCGGAAAAGTTGGTCATGGTCTCGTTTTCCAGGCCGGACTTCATCCATTCATAGGACATCAGCAGGACCGCCTGGGCGATGTTGAGCGAGGAGAAGGCTGGATCGACGGGGAAGGTGACGATCTCGTCGGCAAGGCCGACCTCGTCATTATAGAGGCCGAAGCGCTCGCGGCCGAACAGGATGCCGGTGCGCTGGCCGGCCCGCTGCCGCGCCCGCAGCGCCCTGCCCGCCTCGACCGGACCGCGCACCGGCTTGAAATTGTCGCGCGCGCGCGCGGTGGTGGCGAAGACGAAGTTCAAATCGCCGACCGCCGAGGCCAGGTCGTCGAACACCGTGACGGCATCGATGACGTGGTCGGCGCGGCTTGCGGCGGCACGCGCCTTGTCGCTCGGCCAGCCGTCGCGCGGATTGACGAGCCGCAGCGCGGCAAGGCCGAAATTGGCCATGGCGCGCGCAACCATGCCGATATTCTCGCCGAGCTGCGGCTCGACCAGGATGATCGCCGGTCCGGACGCAGGCGTTCCGGAGGCAAGAGGGGTGTCGGGATCCTGGGTAGCGGCCATGGTTGTCAGTGAACTGCTGTTTGCGGCATTTCGCAGTCCCCTGCCACATTTGGCGGCGAAAATGAAGCTTTGGCAAGGAATGCCGGCACTACGGCGCGGTTCGCCGTTTGCGCGGCCAAAAAGCCTTTGATATACGGGCCGCATCCAGGGCCGGCAGCCGTGCGGGCAAGGCCGTTCCGTTCCCCAAAAGCGAGGCATTCTTTCATGGCGAAGATCAAGGTGGCGAACCCGGTCGTCGAACTCGACGGCGACGAGATGACCCGCATCATCTGGCAGTTCATCAAGGACAAGCTGATCCACCCTTATCTCGACGTCAAGCTCGAATATTACGACCTCGGCATCGAGCACCGCGACGCCACCAACGACCAGGTGACCATCGATTCGGCCAACGCCATCAAGAAATACGGCGTCGGCGTGAAATGCGCGACGATCACGCCCGACGAGCAGCGCGTAGAGGAATTCAAGCTGAAGAAGATGTGGAAGTCGCCGAACGGCACCATCCGCAACATCCTCGGCGGCACCATCTTCCGCGAGCCGATCATCATGAAGAACGTGCCGCGGCTGGTGCCCGGCTGGACCAAGCCGATCATCGTCGGCCGCCACGCCTTCGGCGACCAGTACCGCGCCACCGACTTCCGCTTTCCCGGCAAGGGCAAGCTGACGATCAAATTCGTCGGCGAGGATGGCCAGGTGATCGAGCACGATGTGTTCGACGCACCCAGCGCCGGCGTCGCCATGGCCATGTACAATCTCGACGAATCTATCCGCGAATTCGCCCGCGCCTCGCTGAACTATGGCCTGCTGCGAAATTACCCCGTCTACCTCTCGACCAAGAACACAATCCTCAAGGCCTATGATGGCCGCTTCAAGGACATCTTCCAGGAGGTCTACGAGGCGGAGTTCGAAGCCGAATTCAAGGCGAAGAAGCTCTGGTACGAGCACCGGCTGATCGACGACATGGTGGCCTCCAGCCTGAAATGGTCGGGCGGCTATGTCTGGGCCTGCAAGAACTATGACGGCGACGTTCAGTCCGACACGGTGGCGCAAGGCTTCGGCTCGCTCGGCCTGATGACCTCGGTGCTGATGACGCCGGACGGCAAGACCGTCGAGGCGGAAGCCGCGCACGGCACCGTTACCCGCCACTATCGCCAGCACCAGAAGGGCGAGGAGACGTCGACCAATTCGATCGCCTCGATCTTTGCCTGGACGCGCGGCCTCGCGCACCGCGCCAAGCTCGACGACAATGCCGAACTGAAGCGCTTTGCCGAGACCCTGGAAAAGGTCTGCATCCAGACGGTCGAGTCCGGCTTCATGACCAAGGACCTGTCGCTGCTGATCGGCCCCGACCAGCCATGGCTTTCGACCACTGGCTTCCTCGACAAGATCGACGAGAATTTGCAGAAGGCGATGGCCTGAGCCCGCGACATGGGCAAGCCCGTCGTCTACGGCGCGGACTACAGCGTCTATGTGCGCATCGTGCGGCTGGTGCTCGAGGAAAAGGGCGTCGGCTATGAGCTGGTGCCCGTCGACGTCTTTGCCGCGGACGGCATTCCCGGCTGGTACTTCGAGCACCAGCCGTTCGGCCGCATCCCGGCCTTCGAACATGACGGCTTTCGCCTCTACGAGACCGGCGCGATTGCCCGTTATGTCGACGAAGCCTTTGACGGCCCGGTACTGCAGCCGGTCGGAGCCCGGCCTCGAGCACGCATGAACCAGATCACCGGCCTGCTCGACGCCTACGCCTACAGGGCCATGGTCTGGGATGTCGCGGTCGAGCGGCTGGAGAAAACGCCACCCGACGAAGCCGTGATCGCCAACGGGTTGCGGCAGGCGAGAACGGCATTGCAGGAGCTGTCGTCGCTGAAAGCCGAAGGGCCTTGGCTGTTGGGGACGGACCTGACGCTGGCCGACCTGCACGCCGCGCCAATCATCCGCTATTTCGTCAAGGCCGCCGAGGGGCAAGCCCTGCTGGCGGAGTTTGCCGAGATTCGAGATTGGTATGCGCGCATCGCGGCGCGTGCGGGTTTTGCGAAGACCGAAAAGGCAGAGTGAGGAGACAAGCATTCGGCAATAGGCCTTCTGGTGATTAGCGAAAGCCGAAGTGACATCCAATCTCCCCCCTTGCGGGGGAGATGTCCGGCAGGACAGAGGGGGGTGTGAAGGATCTCTAACCTTCGACTGATCCTTTCCAATTGGGAACGGCCTGAGAACGTGGCTCCGATTGGGCTGGCAGTCGGAGGGACAGCACCCCCCTCTGCCCTGCCGGGCATCTCCCCCGCAAGGGGGGAGATCGGCAGCTTCGCCGAAGGCGACCCACTGCGAAATACCGCTCAATCGGGAAGGTAGATCTCCGCCTTCATGAAGGTCTTCGCACAGCCTGTGATCAGCACGCGATCTCCGGCCAGCTCGCATAGCAAATGCCCGCCGCGCTGCGAGCATTGGAATGCCGACACATGCGTCTTGCCGAGCTTTTCAGCCCAGTACGGCACCAATGTCGCGTGAATGGAGCCAGTCACCGGGTCCTCGGGAATGCCAGCTCCGGGTACGAAATAACGCGAGACGAAATCATGGGCTCGCCCAGGCGCGGTAATGACCAGGCCGAGAGGATGAAAACGTCCGATCCTGAGCAGATCGGGAACGAAAGATCGCACGGTTGTCTCGTCGGCAAGCTCGACAAACAGGTTCTCGAAATTGCGGAAGCTCGCAGCCGGCCGCTGAGGCAATATCGCTTGCAGCGCCGAGTTCAGCTCGTCCTCGACGGGCTGCGGCGGAAAACACGGCAGATCGAGCTGATAGGCGCCTTCCCGTCGGGAAACCCGCAGCTCGCCCACCCGGGTGGCGAAGGCCATTTCGCCCTGACCATCGTATTCCGTACTCAGCACATGGGCGGCCGCAAGAGTAGCATGGCCACAGAAGTCGACTTCATGAACCGGCGTGAACCAGCGCAAATCCCAACCCTCGCCACTCGGCCGCGCAAACGCGGTTTCAGCAAGATTGTTCTCGTTTGCGATGGCTTGCATCACGTCGTCCGATAGCCAGTCCTCCAAAATGAGAACGGCAGCAGGGTTGCCCTGGAAAGCCCGTTCGGCAAAAGCGTCGACTTGATACATGGTCAACGTTGCCACATCATCCCCGCTGCCACTTCGGCCTGTCCTTACTGGTGCAGATTCACGCAGCTTCCAGCGCCGCCTTCACCGCAGCGATCGCGTCTTCGGCCTTCGACGCGTCCGGGCCGCCGGCCTGGGCCATATCGGGTCGCCCGCCGCCGCCCTGCCCGCCCAATGCCGCGGACGCGACGCGCACCAGATCGATGGCGCTGAAGCGGCCGGTCAGATCATCGGTAACGGCGACGACGACGCTCGCCTTGTTGTCCTCGCCGGCGCCGACAAAGACGACGACACCGGAGCCGAGGGACTTCTTGCCGGCATCGGCCAACGGCTTCAGATCCTTTGGCGAGACGCCCGATACCGCCTTGCCGAGAAAACCGACACCGGCAATGGTTTCGTTCTCCGCAGGCACACCAGCTGGCGAGCGATCGCCCAGCGCCAGCTTCTTGCGCGCCTCTGTCAGCTCCTTTTCGAGCTTCTTGCGCTCGTCGAGCAGCGCCTCGATGCGGGCCGGCACATCGGCCGCCGAAATCCTCAGCGCGGCGGCGGCCGCCTTCAGCCGCTTGTCCTGTTCGTCGAGATGCTTTCTGGCGGCCTCGCCGGTCAACGCCTCGATGCGGCGCACGCCGGCAGCGACCGCGCTGTCGGACACGATGCGCACCAGGCCGATATCGCCGGTCGCCCTGACATGCGTGCCGCCGCATAGCTCGACCGAATAAGGCCGGTTGGCCTTGGCGCCATGCAAGCCCGTGCCCATCGAAACGACGCGCACTTCATCGCCATACTTCTCGCCAAACAGCGCCATGGCGCCCTCGGCGATGGCGTCGTCGACAGACATCAGTCGCGTGATCACCGGGCCGTTCTGAACGACGATCTCGTTTGCCATGCGCTCGACCTCTTCGAGTTCGTCCGGCGAGATCGGCTTGTTGTGCGAAATGTCGAAGCGCAGACGCTCGGGCGCGACCAGCGAGCCCTTCTGCGCCACATGGGTACCCAGCACCTCGCGCAGCGCCTCATGGATCAGATGTGTGGCGGAATGGTTCGCGCGCAGCCTGGAGCGCCGCGCGTGGTCCACCTTCAGCTCGACGGTCGCGCCCGTCTTGACAGTGCCATTGGCCACCCTGCCGAGATGGACGAAAAGCCCATCGGCCTTCTTCTGGGTATCGGATATCTCGATCGAGAACCCGTCGCCCGAAATGACGCCGGTATCGCCCATCTGGCCACCGGACTCGCCATAGAACGGCGTCTGGTTGACAACCACGGCAACGGCGTCGCCTTTGCCGGCAGTGTCGACGGTCTTGCCGTCCTTGACCAGCGCCTGGATAAGGCCTTCGGCCTGCTCGGTCTCATAACCCAGGAATTCGGTGGCGCCGATATCCTCACGCACCGCGAACCATACCGTCTCGGTTGCGGCCTCACCGGAACCAGCCCAGCTTTTGCGTGCCTCCGCCTTCTGCCGCTCCATTGCCTCGGTGAAGCCGGCAAGGTTGACCGAGATGTTGCGCCGGCGCAGCGCGTCCTGCGTCAGATCGAGCGGAAAGCCATAGGTGTCGTAGAGCTTGAACGCTGTCTCGCCATCCAGCATGTCGCCGGAGGCCAGCTTCTCCGTCGCCTCCGAAAGCAACCCCAAGCCGCGCACCAGCGTCTTGCGGAAACGAGTTTCCTCAAGCTTCAGCGTCTCGGTGATCATCTGTTCGCCGCGCACCAGTTCCGGGTAGGCTTGGCCCATCTCGCGGACCAGCGACGGCACCAGGCGCCACATCAGCGGATCGCGGGCGCCGAGCAACTGCGCGTGGCGCATGGCGCGGCGCATGATGCGACGAAGCACGTAGCCGCGTCCTTCGTTGGACGGCAGCACGCCGTCGGCGACCAGGAAGCAGGACGAACGCAAATGGTCGGCGATGACCCGGAACGATGCGACGGTGTCCGCATCCGGACCTTTGCCAAGCGCCGACGACGCAGCGTCGATCAGGTGGCGGAACAGGTCCGTTTCGAAGACGCTTTCAACCCCTTGCAGGATGGAGGCCATGCGCTCGAGGCCCATGCCCGTGTCGATCGACGGACGCGGCAGGTCGACGCGCTGTTCCTTCGTCACCTGTTCATATTGCATGAACACCAGGTTCCAGAATTCGAGGAAACGGTCGCCATCCTCCTCGGGGCTGCCGGGGGCGCCGCCCCAGATATGCTCGCCACGGTCGATGAATATCTCCGAACACGGCCCGCAAGGCCCGGTGTCACCCATTGCCCAGAAGTTGTCCGAAGTCGCGATGCGGATGATGCGATCGTCCGAAAGGCCGGCGATCTTCTTCCAGTACGAGGCCGCCTCGTCGTCGGTGTGGTAGACGGTGACCAGCAGCTTGTCCTTCTTCAGCCCGAACTCCCTGGTGATCAGGTTCCAGGCAAGCTCTATGGCGCGCTCCTTGAAATAGTCGCCGAAGGAGAAATTGCCGAGCATCTCGAAGAAGGTCAGGTGGCGCGCAGTGTAGCCGACATTGTCGAGGTCGTTGTGCTTGCCGCCGGCGCGAACACTCTTCTGGGCAGTCGTGGCGCGCGAATAGGGCCGCTTCTCCAGACCGGTGAAAACGTTCTTGAACTGCACCATGCCGGCATTGGTGAACATAAGCGTCGGGTCGTTGCGCGGCACCAGCGGGCTTGACGCGACGACCTCGTGACCTTCCTTGCGAAAATAGTCGAGAAATGCCGACCGGATCTCGTTGACGCCACTCATGAAATACTGCCTTTTCGAGAGAACCGCCGGCTGCCGGCGGAAAATAGACATGGCCTTTTAGCGGTCGCACCGCAGCCTGTCCAGAAACACCAAATGGGCTCAAATTCCCGCTTTCACCAGCGCTTTGAAATGGCTTCTGCCCCGCCATCAAACGCGAACCGCCGGCACGGGGCCGGCGGTTCGAAACGCATCGATTACGCAAACTCAAAATCAAAACATCAAATCGAAACCCGGCTGAGGCTCCGTGAGGCGTCGCTTGCCCTACATCACCCCAGCGTCGTCCTCGAAACCGTCGTCGCTGCTTTCGGAGCCGCCGTTTTCAAGGAATTTCTCGGCGATCAGCCCGGCATTCTGTCGCAGCGCCAGCTCGATCTCGCGCGCCGTGTCGGGATTGTCGCGCAGGAACAGTTTTGCGTTTTCGCGGCCCTGGCCAAGACGCTGCGAATTGTAGGAGAACCAGGCGCCCGACTTTTCGACCACGCCGGCCTTGACGCCGAGATCGACCAGCTCGCCGGTCTTGGAGACGCCCTCACCATACATGATGTCGAACTCGACCACCTTGAAGGGCGGCGCCAGCTTGTTCTTGACCACCTTGACGCGGGTCTGGTTGCCGACGACCTCGTCGCGATCCTTGACCGAGCCGATGCGGCGGATGTCGAGGCGAACCGAAGCATAGAATTTCAGCGCATTGCCGCCGGTCGTCGTCTCGGGCGACCCGAACATGACGCCGATCTTCATGCGGATCTGGTTGATGAAGATGACCATGGTGTTGGAGCGCGAGATCGAGGCGGTGAGCTTGCGCAGTGCCTGGCTCATCAGGCGCGCCTGCAGGCCGGGCAGCGAATCGCCCATCTCGCCTTCGATTTCCGCCCGCGGCGTCAGCGCCGCCACCGAATCGACCACCAGCACGTCGATGGCGCCGGAGCGCACCAGCGTGTCGCAGATCTCCAGCGCCTGCTCGCCGGTATCGGGCTGCGAGATCAACAGGTTTTCGAGATCGACGCCGAGCTTGCGGGCATAGACCGGGTCGAGCGCGTGCTCGGCATCGACGAAGGCGCAGATGCCGCCCTTCTTCTGGGCTTCGGCCACCGTGTGCAGCGCCAGCGTGGTCTTGCCCGAGCTTTCCGGCCCGTAGATCTCGACGATGCGGCCGCGCGGCAGGCCACCGACGCCAAGCGCGATGTCCAGCCCAAGCGAGCCGGTCGGCACCGTTTCGATCTCGACGACCTGCTCGTTTGCGCCGAGCCGCATGATCGAGCCCTTGCCGAAGGCACGCTCGATTTGCGACAGCGCCGCATCCAGAGCCTTTGATTTGTCCACCGCTTTGTCCTCTACAAGCCGCAAAGAATTCTGAGCCATGATACATCACCCCGTGGTCGTCAATGGAGGCCGGACAATCCCGCAATCCTTAAAAGAATGTACCTTGTTTGTTCTCATTTGTCAATGAGCGGCAAGGATTTGAAAAATAACGGATATCCATATTTGTTCTTTTTTTGTTTCGTAATTTTGCCTCCGGATGTATCCGGCCTCGGATGCGGCGCCGCTGCCGTCACCAACCGAATCGCACCCGCGATTGCAGGGCTCCGCCCAGCGACCTAGTCTCCTCCCGGGCAACAGCAAAGGGCATTTTGCCGGCATGATGAACTCCCCGACGATCCTGGCCGTGGGCGGCGCCTATATCGAGCGGCGCGGCCGGGTTGCCGGCGCCTTCGCGCCAGCCGCCTTGAACCCCGGCACGATGCGCGAGCATGTTGGCGGCGCCGTCTTCAACGCCTTGCGCTGGGCGGTGCGGCGCGGCGCCTCGGCCTCGCTGCTTTCGGTGCGCGGCGGCGATGCCCTTGGCGACACGGTTTTACGCGCCGTCACTGAGGCCGGCATTGCCGACCTGTCGGCGGTGTTCCTCGACCGGGCAACGCCAAGCCAAACGATGCTGATCGATAGCGATGGCGGGCTGATCGCCGGCCTTGCCGACATGGTGCTCTACGAGCTGGCGCTTCCCAAGCAAATCCGCCGCGCCAAGGTGCGCGAAGCTATCGGTTCGGCCGATGCGATCCTGTGCGACGCCAACCTGCCGTCTTCCGCGTTGGAGCGGCTGGCGGCACTCGCCGCCGGCAAGCCGGTGTTTGCGCTTGCCGTCTCGCCCAGCAGAGCGGCGCGGCTGACGCCGGTGCTCGGACTTCTAGCGTTGGCCTTCATGAACCGGCACGAGCCCGGCGTGATCGCCGGCGTTGACATCGATGCTGACGATCAAGGCGTCGTCGACGGGCTGAGGCGCGCCGGCCTGAAAGGTGGCGTGATCACCGCCGGCGACGGTCCGGTGCTCGGTTTCGACCAAACCGGCGTATTTTCGATCCTGCCACCGCCGCTGAAAAAGCGGACAGATGCCACAGGCGCGGGCGACGCATTGGCCGGCGCCACGATCGCTGCCCTGCTGCGTGGCCTGAAGCTGCGCGAAGCGTTGCGTGAAGGTGTCACCGCTGCGGCGCTCGCCATCGAGAGCGCCGCCTTCACCAGTGCCAGCTTTGCCGAGGCGCTGGCGCTCGTGCCCGAGGCGCGGGACCTGGCATGAAGTGCGGCCCGGAATTGCCGAAGCCATGACGCAGCCTATTTTCCGGCGCGCCGTCCTGCCTCGTAGGCGCGGCGTGCCCAGATCGCCATCTCATCCGGATCATCGAAGGCACTGTCGGGAACGCTCCAATACGGCATAGACACCAGCTTGCCGTGCCGTGAGCCGGTATAGGTCCATTGCCGGCAGCCGGCCGCTTCGAATTCAGGCGCGCTTTCCGCGTCAGCCTTCAGCATCAATTCATCACGGATGACGACGGCGACGATGACGCCGTCGAAATAGATGCCCTTGCCGCCGAACATCTTGCGGATGCTAACCGGGCCAAGGCCTTCGAAAAGCTCTTCGATGCGCTCATTGTCCATGCGGCGATCATGTCATCCGGATTTCCCCTTGTCATCGCCGCAACCGGCACCATCCTGACAAGTTCAAATCAATTTCGTCGGAGTTTCTCATGCCGCTTCTGCTCAAAGGCTCCTGCCGGTGCAATGCCGTGCGTTTCGAGGTGGAAAGCCACACGCCGGTGCCGTTCATGCTGTGCTACTGCTCGATCTGCCGCAAGCAGCAGGGCGGTGGCGGTTTCGCCATCAATCTCGGCGCCGATTACAAAACGTTGAAAATCCAGGGCAAGCGCTATCTCGGCGTCTACCGCGCCGAGATCGAGGACGACGAGCACCCGCACCGCGAAACCTCGACGGGCGAGCGGAACTTCTGCACGAAATGCGGGACGGCGCTCTGGCTCTACGACCCGACCTGGCCGGAGCTGGTGCATCCCTTCGCCTCGGCGATCGACACAGACCTGCCAAAGCCGCCGGAGAAGGTGCATCTCATGCTGAAATACAAGGCGAACTGGGTCGAGCCGGAGATCGGCAAAAGGGACAAGGTCTTCGACGTCTACCCGGAAGAGTCAATTGCCGACTGGCACAAACGAACAGGAATGTGGGTGGATTAGGTCCCTTCTCCCCGTGAACGGAGGAGAAGGAAAGATCAGGCGGAAGCGCGCGCTTCAGCCAAGGCCTTCAAATCGGCCGGCTTCAGTTCAACCGATTCGCCGCAGCCACAAGCCGAACTCTGGTTTGGGTTGTGGAAGGTGAAGCCGGTGCGCAGCGTCGTCTGCTCGAAATCCATCTCGGTGCCGAAAAGGAAAAGCGCTGCTTCGGGCGCGACATAGACGTGGGCGCCGTCGCGCTCGATATGGTCGTCCTTGGCGTTGGGTTCGGTCACCAGGTCGACCGTATATTCCATGCCGGCACAGCCGCCCTTCTTGATGCCAAGGCGAATGCCATGCGCATTTTCACGCGTGGCGACGATCTCGCGCACCCGGTCGGCAGCCTTTTCGGTCATCGTGATGACGGCGAAGCGTCCCATGTTTTTCCTTCTCCATTCTTGCAGGTTCAAGGCCTGCCGAATGATTCCTCACCTAAAATGGTGAAGTTTTGTACCCGGCGCAAGTGCGCCAGCCTCTGTCTGGTCGGATGCTAGTACCACCCCACCGCCACCTGTGCCTCTTCCGACATGCGGTCAGGCGACCAAGGCGGGTCGAAGGTCATGTTGACCTCGACACCGGAAACGCCTTCGACGGCGCCGACGGCATTTTCCACCCAACCCGGCATTTCGCCGGCCACCGGGCAGCCGGGTGCAGTCAACGTCATGTCGATCTTGACCGAGCGGTCGCCCTCGATATCGATCTTGTAGACGAGGCCGAGCTCATAGATGTCGGCCGGGATTTCCGGGTCGTAGACCGTCTTCAGCGCCGAGACGATATCGTCGGTCAGCCGCGCCAGTTCGTCGGCAGGAATCGTTGACCCGGAAACCGCCGCGTTGGTGGTGGAATCCGGAACTGTGCTCTCGGCGGTGTGGCTGGCATCATCCATAATCGTCACCCGAAGAACTTTCGCGCCTTCTCCAGCGCATCGGCCAAAGCGTCGACTTCGGCCTTGGTATTATACATGCCGAACGATGCCCTGCATGTGGATGTTACGCCGAAGCGTTTCAACAGCGGCTGGGCGCAATGCGTGCCGGCGCGGACCGCCACGCCCTGCCGGTCGATAACCATCGACACGTCATGGGCGTGGATGCCCTGCAGCTCGAACGAGATGATGGCGCCCTTGCCGGGCGCATCGCCGAAGATGCGCAGCGAGTTGATGGCGCGCAGCCGCTGATGCGCATAGTCCTTCAAATCGGCCTCGTGCGCTGCGATGCGCTCACGGCCGATCTTTTCCATGTATTCCAGCGCAGCACCAAGCCCGATCGCCTGCACGATCGGCGGCGTGCCGGCCTCGAAACGGTGCGGCGGGTCGTTGTAGGTGACGATGTCTTGCGTCACCTCCTCGATCATCTCGCCGCCACCCATGAACGGGCGCATGCGCTCCAGAATATCCTTCTTGCCGTAGAGCACGCCGATGCCCGACGGGCCATAAACCTTGTGGCCGGTGAAGACGAAAAAGTCGCAGTCGAGGTCCTGCACGTCGATCGGCATATGCACGGCGCTCTGGCTGCCGTCGACCAGCACCGGAATGCCGCGGGCATGGGCAATGCGCACGATCTCCTTGATCGGCGTCACCGTGCCCAGCGCGTTCGACATATGGGTGATGGCAACCAGTTTTGTGCGGTCGGTCAGCCGCTTCTCGAATTCCTCGATGTGGAAGACGCCGAGATCGTCGACCGGCACCCAGACCAGTTTCGCGCCCTGCCGTTCGCGGATGAAATGCCACGGCACGATGTTGGAATGGTGCTCCATGATCGAGAGCACGATCTCGTCGCCTTCGCTGATATTGGGCATGCCGAAACCGTAGGCGACCGTGTTGATCGCTGCCGTGGTGTTCGAGGTGAAGACGATGTTGTCGGTGCTCGGTGCGTTGAGGAAACGGCGCACCGTCTCGCGGGACTTCTCATAGGCGTCGGTCGCGGCATTGGACAGGAAATGCAGGCCGCGGTGCACGTTGGCATATTCCTGGGAATAGGCGTGCTGGATAGCGTCGAGCACGGCCTGCGGCTTCTGCGCCGAGGCGCCATTGTCGAGATAGACCAGCGGTTTGCCGTAGACTTGCCGCGACAGGATCGGGAAGTCACGGCGGATCGCCTCGACGTCGTAAGGAATGTTTTCGACTTTCTGGTCCATCGTCTCGACCGTCATCCTTGGGCTTGTTCCGAGGATCTACTAGCCCTCGGATTTTGCCAGTTCCTGGTCCCACGCGGCAGATCCTCGGGACAAGCCCGAGGATGACGCCGGAATCTTGAGCCACTCACCCGTGCGCCACGAACCAGTTGTCGAGCCGTGCTTCCAGCGCCTCGACGATGGCCTCGTCGTCCAGTTCCTCGATCACTTCGGCGACGAAGGCTTTGACCAGCAGGCCGCGCGCGGTCTTCTCGTCGATGCCGCGCGCCATCAGATAGAACAGATGGCCGTGGTCGATCTCGGTGACGGTCGCGCCATGGCCGCAGACGACGTCGTCGGCGAAGATTTCAAGCTCCGGCTTGGTCGAGAACTCGCCGTCATCCGACAGAAGCAGCGTGTTGCAGGCCATCTTGGCGTTGGTCTTCTGCGCATATTGGTGGACATTGATGCGGCCCTGGAAAACGCCGCGCGCTCTGCCGGTCACCACGTTGCGGATGACTTCGGTCGAGGCGGTGTGCGGCACGGCATGGTCGAGCACCATGGTGACGTCGGTATGGGTGTCACCGGCGAGCAGATTGATGCCGCGCAGCGTGAAGTCGGCGCCCTCGCCGGTCGTCTTCACAACGACCTCCTGGCGGACAAGCTTACCGCCGGCATTCATGACGAACAGCGTCAGTTTCGCGTTCTTGCCGAGATGCGCCTTGAACTGGGCGAGATGCGTCGCCGTATCCGGCTGCTCCTGCACGACCAGCCATGTCACTTCGGCGCCCTCGCCAACCACAAGCTGGCTGACCGAGCTGACCAGTGCCGCCCCCTCGCCCGTCTGGCGCTCGACGACGACAGCCTTGGCGCCGGTGCCGACGCGGACGGTCAGCCGCACATGCGACTGTCCGCCGGCCTGCAAATTCTGCAATTCGACCGGCTTATCCAGTTGAGCACCGTCGGCGATGTCGACGAAATAGCCGTCGGCGACAAAGGCGGTGTTGAGCGCGCCGATGGCGTCGTCGCTGCCATAAGACTCAAGCCCAGATGCTGCGCTGCCGTCGGTCAGCTTCTCCGACAGGCGCTGCACGGCAACGCCTTCGATATCGGGCAGTTTCATACTCGAAACGCCGTTCAGCACCGGCAAAACGCTGGAGCCCTCGACGATCGGCGCAATGGCTTTCGCGACCGCTGCCGGATCGAAGTCCGGCACCGAAATCAGCAGCCGGCGCAGGTCCGTATAGTGCCAGGATTCGACGCGCCGCGTCGGCAGGCCGCTCTTGATCGCTTCGATGGCGTCGTCGCGCTTCAGCATCACCGCGCCGTCGCCGGGCAGCAGCGACAGCCGCTCGCCAAAGGCGTCGATCAGCGCCGTTTCGGCCGGTGTTCGCTGGGGTGTCGTGTGCATATTCATCAGTATCGCCTTGTTTGGCTTGCCTTCCGGGCCTGCTGGCATCTCACGCGGCTTGCCCGATCACGCCGGCATAGCCATTGGCCTCGAGGTCAAGCGCCAGCGACTTGTCGCCCGACTTGATCACCTGGCCCCTGTAGAGCACGTGCACCGTATCCGGCACGATGTATTGGAGCAGGCGCTGGTAGTGGGTGATGACGACGATGGCACGGTCCGGCGAGCGCAGCGTGTTGACGCCGTCCGCGACGATCTTCAGCGCGTCGATATCGAGGCCGGAATCGGTCTCGTCGAGGACGCAAAGCTTCGGCTCGAGAAGCTTCATCTGCAGGATCTCGGCGCGCTTCTTCTCGCCGCCGGAAAAGCCGACATTGAGGGGCCGCTTCAGCATCGCCATGTCCATGTTGAGCGAGGCGGCAGCTTCCTTCACGCGCTTCAGAAATTCCGGGATCTTCAGCGGTTCCTCGCCGCGCGCCTTGCGCTGCTCGTTCATCGCCACTTTCAGGAATTCCATCGTCGCCACGCCCGGTATCTCCATCGGGTACTGGAAGGCGAGAAAGATGCCGGCGGTAGCGCGCTCGGCCGGATCCATGTCGAGGATCGACTGGCCGTTGTAGAGGATGTCGCCCTCGGTGACCTCATAATCCTCGCGCCCGGCAAGGATATAGGACAGCGTCGATTTTCCCGAGCCGTTCGGCCCCATGATGGCGGCGACCTCACCGGCCTTCACCGAAAGATTCAGGCCGCGGATGATCTCGGTGCCGTCATCGACGATACGGGCATGGAGGTTTCTGATTTCAAGCATTCCATTCGTCCTATCCGTAGCCGTCTGCCCGGCTAAACTCGATTTAACAACTGCTCCAAGGCTTCGGCGCCCGGCCGCAGTACTCAAACATCCACCGGTCTTTTAATTGTAGTTACTCCACATCATCTAATTGTAGTTAGTCCACATCATCGTGCTCGGATGAGGCTGATAGACATTCTCAATCTCATCAATGCTCTCATACAAATCCAGCCAAGTCGGGTTTAGACCTTCAATCAGATCCGTCTTCCATTCGCGGAGATAGCGCTTCAAAGACTTTTCGCGCTGAATCGCGAGAACGATGTTCGGGTGCCGCTCGAACCAAACCAGATTCTTTGCCTTGTATTTCGAGGTAAAACCCCGGTGCACATCATTACGGTGTTCCCACACTCGCGCATGCAAATCACTGGTTACGCCAGTGTAGATAACTCCGCGCGGCTTATCGGACATCATGTAAACAAAGCCGGTCATTTTCCTGCTGACGACCTACGCAAGGCACCGCCATCCTTAAAATTTGTGCGGTCATCTTTGAACTTCGCGCCGACGTTACTGAGTTTCGCTCCGTCATCCTCGGGCTTGTCCCGAGGATCCGCTGTCCAACAGAGGTGTGGCGCGATCCGTATTGAGAGGCCGGTAGATCCTCGGGACAAGCCCGAGGATGACGGAGCGAAACTCAGTAACGTCGGCGCAAAGCCCGAGGATGACGGCGCCAAATCCGGAGATGATGGTGCCAAGCTCACAGATGACCACGCAAAGCCAGAGCTCATCACCCCACGCTCCCCTCGAGGCTGATGCCGATCAGTTTCTGCGCCTCGACGGCGAATTCCATCGGCAGCTGCTGGATGACGTCCTTGACGAAACCGTTGACAATCAGCGCGATCGCCTCTTCTTCCGGAATGCCACGCTGCATGACGTAGAATTTCTGATCCTCGGAAATCTTCGACGTCGTCGCCTCATGCTCGAACTGTGCAGTCGAATTCTTGGCTTCCATGTAGGGCACGGTGTGCGCGCCGCACTGGTCGCCGATCAAGAGCGAGTCACAGTTGGTGAAGTTGCGGGCGTTGGTCGCCTTGCGGTGCGCCGAGACCTGGCCGCGATAGGTATTCTGCGAGAAGCCGGCGGCAATGCCCTTGGAGATGATGCGGCTCGACGTGTTCTTGCCGAGATGGATCATCTTGGTGCCGCTGTCGACCTGCTGGTAGCCGTTCGACACCGCGATCGAATAGAACTCGCCGCTGGAATCGTCGCCGCGCAGGATGCAGCTCGGATATTTCCAGGTGATGGCCGAACCGGTCTCGACCTGCGTCCACGAAATCTTCGACCGATGGCCGCGGCAGTCGCCGCGCTTGGTGACGAAATTATAGATGCCGCCCTTGCCCTCGGCGTCGCCGGGATACCAGTTCTGCACCGTCGAATATTTGATCTCGGCATCGTCGAGCGCGATCAGTTCGACCACCGCGGCGTGAAGCTGGTTCTCGTCACGCTGCGGCGCCGTGCAGCCTTCGAGATAGGAGACGTAAGCCCCCTCCTCGGCGATGATCAGCGTGCGCTCGAACTGGCCGGTGTTCTTCTCGTTCATGCGGAAATAGGTCGACAATTCCATCGGGCAGCGCACGCCCTTGGGCACGAAGACGAACGAACCGTCGGTGAACACGGCAGAATTCAGGGTGGCGTAAAAATTGTCGGTGGTCGGCACCACCGAGCCGAGATATTTCTTCACCAGCTCCGGATGCTCGCGGATCGCTTCCGAGATCGAGCAGAAGATGACGCCGGCCTGCGCCAGTTCCTTCTTGAAAGTGGTCACGACCGAGACGGAATCGAACACCGCATCGACGGCGACGCGGCCGGACTTGTAGACGTTGTCGCTGGCTTCCTCGAGCTCCGAGGCATCGGTCTTCTGCACGCCTGCGAGGATTTCCTGTTCCCTGAGCGGAATGCCGAGCTTCTCGTAGACCTTCAGCAGTTCGGGATCGACCTCGCTGAGCGAAGTCGGGCCGGGCGTGCTCTTGGGCGCCGCGTAATAATAAATGTCCTGGAAATCGATTTTGGGATAGTGGACGCGCGCCCATTTCGGCTCGTCCAGCGTCAGCCAGCGGCGATAGGCTTCCAGGCGCCATTCCAGCATCCAGGACGGCTCGTCCTTCTTGGCCGAAATGAAGCGGATAATGTCTTCACTCAGGCCCTTGGGGGCCTTGTCCATCGCGATTTCGGTCTGGAATCCGTATTTATACTGGTCGACATCGATCTTTCGAACTCGATCGATCGTCTCCTGCACAGCAGGCATCAGCGTTCTCCATCCACGCCGGGGTCAAGGCCCGGCAGTTTTCAAACTATGGCACCGCGAACGAGCACCCTTGGGCACCCGCGGCGGCGTAAGTTTCATATAGTGCGTTCATGCCGGAAATTCACCCGGCCAAATTCGAACGCACGGCTCTACCAGGCCACAAGGCCCAAATATTCCTTCGCCGCGCTCAGGCGGCCTTTTCCCTGTTCGCCTTTTCCCTACCGGCTTGCCGTGCAACGATCGTCGCCAGCGCCGCGCGAAACAGCTCGATATCCTTGGCGCTGGTCGCGTGGCCGATGGACACACGCAACGCGCCAACGCTATCGCCGTAACCCATGGCTTTCAGCACGTGACTCGGCCCGACTTTGCCCGACGAACAGGCCGATCCGGCCGACAGCGCCACACCGGCAAGGTCGAAGGCGATCTGCGCCGTCTCGGCCTTGATGCCGGGAATAGCGAAGAATGTGGTATTGGCAAGCCTTGCAGCGCCGGTTCCGAAGATTTCGGCGTCCGGAACAAGCGTTTTAACGATCGCCTCGATTTCGTCGCGACGCTGCCGCACCGCTTCGATCGTTTGCAAGCCGGCAGACGCTTCGCTAGCGGCCGCACCAAACCCGGCAATCGCCGCCAGGTTTTCGGTGCCGCCCCGATGGCCCTTTTCCTGGCCGCCGCCGCTGACCAGCGGTTTTGGCATCATCAGGTCCGACGCCGCGACAATGGCGCCGACGCCCTTGGGGCCGCCGATCTTGTGCGACGAGAGAATAAAATAGTCTGCGTAAGCCTCTGATATATCGAGCGTAATGCGGCCGGCTGCCTGCACGGCATCGACAACCAGGATGCCACCCGCCGCCTTGACGATTTCGGCGATGCGGCCGACCGGCTGGATTACGCCGGTTTCATTGTTGGCAGCGTGGATGGCCACCAGCGGCAAGCCTTCGGCCTTGTCATGCTGGGCGAGAGCCTCGGCCAAAACGTCGAGCCTGACGAAGCCGTCGGCGTCGACGCCGATCCGTATCACCCGCGCCGCTGGGAAACGCCCGCCGTTCAGCAGGCAAGGATGATCGGCCTCGGACACATAGAGCCGGCTCATACGGACAGCACCGCGCCCCATCTGCCAGTCCGGCGTCAGCAGCGTCGAGGCCGCTTCCGTCGCGCCGGAGGTGAATACGACATGCTCGGCCCTGGCGTTGACCAGTCGCGCCACATTGCGCCTGGCATCCTCGATCAGCCGCCGCGCAGCGCGGCCCTCGGCATGGACGGAGGACGGGTTGGCGGCGACGTCGAGCGCGGCGACCACCGCCGCGCGCGCGGCGGCAAGCAGCGGCGCGCTGGCATTGTAGTCGAGATAGGCGCGTGCTCCGGCCATTTCCGTCCAACTGGTCCCTTCAAAAGCCGTTCCGCGAAGATAGCGCGTTATTTCCTTGAAATTGCAAGGCAAGACGTCCTATTTACGCGGCTTGCGGCGCGGGTGGCCGAGCCACAGTTTTGGCCGCCCAGTTTTGAACAATTCTAAACTAGCTTCTAGAAAGACGCTCGCCCTGCGTCAAGGCCTAGGGAAAACTGGGGCCAGAGGAAAAGTTGTTCCGGGCGCCGCGCAATTTATGCCAAGTGGAGTATTTCATGCCTGAGGTCATTTTCACCGGTCCGGCCGGCCGTCTGGAGGGTCGCTATCAGCCCTCGAAGGAAAAGAGCGCGCCGATTGCCATCGTCCTGCACCCGCACCCCCAGTTCGGCGGCACGATGAACAACAAGATCGTCTACGACCTCTTCTACATGTTCCAGAAGCGCAATTTCACCACGCTGCGCTTCAATTTCCGCGGCATCGGCCGCAGCCAGGGAGAGTTCGACCACGGCACCGGCGAGTTGTCCGACGCTGCGGCAGCGCTCGACTGGGTGCAGTCGCTGCATCCTGATTCCAAGAGTTGCTGGGTTGCCGGCTATTCGTTCGGCTCGTGGATCGGCATGCAGCTTCTCATGCGCCGGCCGGAGATCGAGGGCTTTATCTCGGTCGCGCCCCAGCCCAATACCTATGATTTCTCGTTCCTGGCGCCATGCCCGTCGTCCGGCCTGATCATCCACGGCGACGCCGACAAGGTCGCGCCGCCCAAGGACGTGCAGGGCCTGGTCGACAAGCTGCACACGCAAAAAGGCATTACCATCACCCAGAAGACCTTGCCCGGCGCCAACCATTTCTTTGCCAACCATGCGGAGCTTCTGATCGAGGAATGCGCGGACTACCTCGACCGCCGGCTGGCCGGGGAACTGTCCGACCCACGGCCGAAGCGGCTGAGATAGTCGGCGATGTACCAACCGCCCCACTTCCAGGAAACCCGGCAGGACGTCCTGCACGGGCTGATCCGGTCGCATCCGCTTGGCCTGCTGGTCTCGAACGGCGCCGAGGGGCCGATCGCCAACGCAATTCCCTTTCTTCTAGATGCGCCCTCCCTGCTCAACGCGGATGTGCCGCCGAACGGCAGGCTGCGCGCCCATCTGGCCAAGGCCAATCCGCAATGGCGGCTTTTGGCCGACAATCCCCTGGTGCCGGTGCTGGTCGTCTTCCAGGGCGCCGATGCCTATGTGACGCCGTCCTGGTATGAGACCAAGCGTGAAACCGGCAAGGTGGTGCCGACCTGGAACTACGCCATCGTCCAGGTCCGCGGCATCGTCACGGTGATCGAAGACCAGGATTGGCTGGCCGAGCAGATTTCCGATCTGACGATGTCGCAGGAGGGCGGCCGCTCGGCGCCGTGGGCGGTGACCGACGCGCCGGCACCCTTCATCCAGTCACAGATCAAGGGCATCGTCGGCCTGGAAATCGAAATCACCGAAATCAGCGGCAAGTGGAAAGTCAGCCAGAACCGCCCGGCCGCCGACCGCGTCGGTGTCGCCGAGGGGCTCGAGAGCGAGACCGCCAACTCGGCCGACATGGTCCATCTGGTAAGGTCCTACGGCGGGCTGGACGGCAAGTAATCTTGCTTGCTTGCTCGACCGGTTCAGGCCGGTGGCGGGCTCAATCGATCTTGGTCATCGCCGCCTTGCGCTCGTTGGCGATCAGCCAGAGATTGCGGATATAGATCAACAGGCCCATGGCCTGGCCGGCGATGAACACCGGATCCTGACGCTGGATGGCGTAGATCAGCAGCAGGCCGCCGCCGAACAGCGAAAAGAACCAGAAAGCAATTGGCACGACGCTGCGCTTGGCTTTTTCCGACGCCACCCACTGCACCAGAAAGCGCATGGTGAAGAAGAACTGGGCGACGAAGCCGAGCAGCACCCAGGCATCGAATTGCTTGACGAAAACATCGTGAAGCCAGGTCGCCAATTCCTGAAGCACATTACCCATGCCTGATTTCCTCTACTTTGGGCATTCTGCGGCGTCTGCGGCGCAACCACCAGACGCCGGCAAGATCGAGCACGCCCTGAAGGCCGCGATCGAAGATGCCGTAATTCGATTTGCCGTGACGGCGGGAGCGGTCGACGACATCGCAATGGACGACGCGGTAGCCCTCCTGGATGACCAGCGCTGGAACAAAGCGATGGGTGCCGTCGAAGAAGGGCAATTTCCGCAAAATGTCGGTGTGAATCGCTTTGAGGCCGCAGCCGGTATCCCGCGTCTCGTCGTGCAGGATGGCTTTTCTCAGCCCGTTGGCAAAACGCGACGCCAGTTGCTTGATCTTGCTGTCGCGGCGCTTCAGACGCTGTCCCTGCGCGGCCCCGACTTCGGGACCAGCCTGCCGCAACGCGTCGATCAACACTGGGATATAGCCGGGGTCGTTCTGGCCGTCGCCGTCAATGGTGGCGACGATATTGCCGCGCGCCGCCCAGGCGCCTGAGCGCACCGAAAGCGACTGTCCGGCGGATTTTTCATGCCTGAGATGGCGCAGCGGAAACCGGCGAAGCGCTGCTTCTGCTGCAAGCACCGAAGGCGTATCGTCTGTCGAGCCATCGTCGACGACAATGACTTCGAAGTCCCGCCCGGCCATGGCAATGCCGATCTCGTCGAGCAGAAGCGGCAGGTTCGCCGCCTCGTTCCGGCAAGGAATGACGATGGATATCTCCGGCATCTCGACTCTGTCACAGGATATGGCATTCGATCGATGCCGGGCGGTCCAGAGGAAGAGCCCCGCTGGCGCGGCGCCTCATTACGCCAGCCGAAACAATGACGCAAGCAGGCCGCACGCTATCCGCGCGGACACAAAACCGGATTCCACTTTTGCTGATCGCGCAAAACCATCCGAAGCGTGATCGGACGCAAAACCGGATTCCACTTTTGCTGATCGCGCTTGAGTGCTAAACGCCCGCCTTCATGCATAGCCGGGCCGCGTTCGGCCGGAAGCTTTTCGGGAAAGAAAATGTCCGCCTTCAAATCCGATTTCCTGCGCACCATGAGCGAGCGTGGTTTCATCCACCAGACCTCGGACGATGCCGGCCTCGACCAGCTTTTCGCCACGGAAACGGTGAGCGCCTATATCGGCTTCGACGCCACCGCGAGGAGCCTGCATGCCGGGTCGCTGATCCAGATCATGATGCTTTACTGGCTGCAGCAGACCGGCCACCGGCCGATCGCGCTGATGGGCGGCGGCACCTCGATGATCGGCGATCCGTCGTTCAAGGACGAGGCGCGCAAGCTTTTGACGCCGCAGGACATCGAGACCAATCTCGCCGGCATCCGCCGCAACTTCACGCCCTACCTCAAATTCGGCAGCGGCCCGACCGACGCCGTCATGATCAACAATGCCGACTGGCTGATGGATATCAACTACGTCAATTTCCTGCGCGATGTCGGCCGGCATTTTTCGGTCAACCGCATGCTGGCCTTCGATTCGGTCAAGCTCCGGTTGGATCGCGAGCAGTCGCTATCGTTCCTCGAATTCAATTACATGATCCTGCAGGCCTACGACTTCGTCGAGCTCTACAAGCGCCTCGGTTGCCGGCTGCAGATGGGCGGCTCCGACCAGTGGGGCAACATCGTCAACGGTATCGATCTCGGCCATCGCATGGAAGGCGCGCAGCTCTATGCGCTGACGACGCCGCTGCTCACCACCTCCTCTGGCGCCAAGATGGGCAAGTCCGCCTCGGGCGCGGTCTGGCTCGATGCGGAGATGTTGAGCCCGTACGCGTTCTGGCAATATTGGCGCAACACCGAGGATGCCGATGTCGGCCGTTTCCTCAAGCTCTACACGACCTTACCGCTCGCCGAGGTCGCGCGCCTCGAACGGCTCGGCGGCTCGGAGATCAACGAAGCCAAGAAGATCCTCGCCACCGAAATCACCGCCATGCTACATGGCCGCGAGGCGGCAGAGGAGGCCAGCGAAACGGCGCGCAAGACGTTCGAAGAAGGGGCGCTCGCCGAAACACTGCCAACAGTCGAGGTGGGCAGGGCCGATCTTGAAGCCGGCGTCGGCATATTGTCGCTGTTCGTCACCGCCGGGCTGGCTGCGTCCAACGGCGAGGCACGGCGGCATATCCAGGGCGGCGCCATGCGCCTTAACGATCAGCCCGTGTCAGACGATCGCAGGATGGTGACGCTGCAGGATCTGGGGCCGGAAAACGTCGCAAAGCTGTCCCTCGGCAAGAAGAAGCACGTTCTGGTGCGGCCGGTCTGACCAGGGCCCGCCCTTCCTGTTAGATCTTTTCCGAAACCGGTTTCATCTTGCGGCGCTGGACCTTAGGTTCGGAATCACGGCCGAGGTTAATCAGCTAGCTCCCGAGAATGGCCGAGATGCCATTCGTCTCATCGATCGGAAGGAGCAGGTAGCGCAAATTGCGGACGTTCTGCGGCGCTTCGATGAACGTCTTGTTCGGGGCCGGAAGCGGGCCGCCTGCTCGTAGAAGCGAGATTTATACAAGCTGACATTAAGTTCCGCGCGAGCAGCCTCCTGATCTGATCCAAAACGGTCCTTGCCGGGACTGATCCATTGCCTGAAAGCGGACGTAGCTAGAATCGGTGCGCCTGCCCCGGCTTAGGCGACGTTGCGGACGTCCGTTCTCCAAAGTTGTTATGCCGGGTGGACGGGGATGCACGTGCAAGCTGGGGTCAGAACGGGTTATCAACGCGCTTGTCCGCAGCAAGCGCTTCATAATCATGCAATCGCCTCTGTTGTGCGTGACAGGAGGTCTTCCGCCAGCCGTGACGCGGCCTCTCGCGCATCCTGGCGAGCCGCATGATCAATATCGGGTCCAAAGAGGGTCTTCTGGATAATTAGACTGCGGACATCTTCGATACCGATGAAGCGCAACCACGCTTCTATATAAGGTTTTTGAAAATCGAAGCGCTGCGCCGGAGTGATAGATTGCGCTGCATAGTCGAGACCTCGCGCGTAGACGACCACTGCGATCTTATCCCGGAGCAGTCCTCCGAACCCGCGTTCAGGATCGAACGAGAAAAGGATGTCCTTCTGCGATACCAGGTCGATGAAGTGCTTGAGCTTGTAAGGAATGCTGAAATTCCACAGAGGCGTCGACAGCAGGACAATATCCGCCCAGTGCAGTTGTTGCGCCAACTCTTGCAATGTGGCCCATGCATGCTGTTGAGAAGGGGTAAGCGGCGCGCCGCTGAGCCCCGCATATTTGGCCAACATCGCGTCCTCACCGAATTCGGGGAGGTCGACATCCCATAGGTTGAGCGTTGAAATCTCCAAGTCGGGTCGCCGAGCACGATAGGTTTGAACAAAGGCGTCGGCGACCTCACGCGAGGCGGAACGCTCTTTGCGGGGCGAGGAAACGATATGCAGTAGCTTGGTCATGGACCACCCTTGCTCATTGTGATGAACCACATTGCGTCATATTTCAATTCGATATAGAAATTGAGATTATCGACGATATTCATCATGGATCACAATATATGTTGGAATTGGTCCTGCTCAGGACGTTCGTCGCCGTGTTCGACGAAGGCGGCTTCAGTCGGGCAGGAGCGCGACTGAACCTTACGCAGTCGGCCGTCAGTGGGCACCTGCGCCGTCTCGAGGAGCAGGTCGGAAAGCCCTTACTCAACAGGACGACGCGCTCGCTGGAGATGACACCCGATGGCGAGCGCCTGCTCGCCTATGCCCGGGCGATGCTCGCCCTTAACCGGGATGCTTTGGCCGATCTGGCGCAGGCACCCTTTCACGGCAGAGTTCGCGTCGGCCTCTCGGAAGACTTCGCACAGGTCCCCATCCTTCGCGCCTTGCAGGCATTCGGCGCTGATCGCCCCGGATTGCAGGTCGAGGTGCAAGTCGGGATTCCGAGTGCGCTCCTCTCGAAGATGAAGGAGGGCAACATCGAACTGGTGCTCGGATCACAATGTGAGGGTGAGGAGATGGGGCGCCTCCTGTGGCGCGAGCCTCTTGTCTGGGCATGGGCGGATCGTACCGGCGTGAATCTTCCGGACCCGCTGCCGTTGGCTGTGTTGCCGGAACCTTGCCCCTACAGGGAAGTTGCTCTTGAACGGCTTGCCAAGGCCGGGATCAGCCAGCGCACGGTGATGATCTGCGCAAGCAACTCCAGCCTGAGGGCGGCTGCCATCTCAGGCTTTGCTGTAGCGCCGATGATCGCCAGTCAGCTGAGAAACGGCCTGGTCAGGGTACCCGAAAGCCACGGTCTGCCAGAGTTACCAGAAGCGGAGTTCAGGCTATTTGCCGCATCGAACGGCGATACCTCCGTCCTCGAAGAACTGGCGGAGGCCATCATGAATGCCGTTCCTCGAAGGCACGCTGGCGAGGAGTGATCCTGAACTCGCACCGACGTCTGCTTTATGGCTAGTTCCGAATGTCCAGAAATGGCGCAACCGCGACCTCCATCATGGTCACTAACTATGTCTGCTGTCAGGCAATGGTAACAGTCACCTCAATGGCCGAGATTGCGGCGCAAAGCGGCCATTTAAGCCCGGGCTGACGTCAGTCGCCTTTGGATCATGGGCGTGAATTCGCGGGCGGACGAGCGGCCGGTTGAGATCAAAACTCGGTCGCTCGAGGTAATTGGGTTTTGACCTCACCGATACTCGAAGATCGACCTGAAAATCCCGGGCGCTATCACCGATAGCGGATTGACCTCCAGGTTAGGCTTGTTGGCGTTGCCCTTGAGCCTGTAGGTGACGCCGATCAGGCCGCGGTCGCGGCCGTTGCCGAGCAGCGCACCGATCAGCGGCAGTTCGCCGAAGATGCGGTTTACGCCGTACGCCGGCATGAACGTGCCGGTCATATCCATGTTGTTGTTCTGGTCGTAGAGCGTGCCCTGGAAGGTGGTGCCGATGCGCGAGCCGCGCAGCACGCCGTTGCGCAGCTTCAGATAGCCACTGCCCTTGTCGATCTCGCTGAAGCCGCGCTCGAATTTCACCCTCGACGTGTCGAGATTGCCTTTGACCGCCTCGTTGAGGCTGCGGCTGTCGCCCGCCGGCGTCGTCGACACGATCGAGGCGAGCTTCGGCTCATTGACGACAACGAAATTCCTGGCGTCGACCTGGCCTTTCATCGGCCCGTCGGCAGCCCCGGTGAGCGCCAGCGTGATCGAGCCGCCTTCCATGTGCTCGTAGATGTTGAGGAAGCGCAGTATGGCGCCGGCGTCGGCCGACTTCATGTTGAGCGTTCGCAGGCCGCCGCCGGTCGTGTTGCTCACGGTGATCGCGGCTCCCGAACTTGCGGTGGCGCTCACCTTGAGCCCGTTCACTCTGGAGCCGGCGGCGCTGTAGTCGAGCTTCAGATTCGACAGCACCTCGTCGTGGAAGCCGGTCAGGGAGCTGACGTCGGCGCTGACCGAGATCGCATCGACGCCGGTGGTCTTCGTCGCGGTATCGACATCGGACGTGAATTGCTTGATCAGCGAGCGTGCGTCCAACGCGCTGCCGCTGACCTCGACCGCATAGGCCTTGCCCGACCGCTTCACCGAGACGGCGACGTCGTCGCCCCTGTTCAACGTGACCTTGCTGAACCGGGCCGAGGACAAGGCGCCGTTAATCAGCACGGCGCTGCCGTCGATGGAGAAGGTCTTGCCGTCGAGTTCGAAATTGGACAGCGTCGTGGTGTCGCCGGTCTTCGCCATGGCGAAGACGACCTTGGCGGGAATGCCGGGGCCCTTGCTCCAGCCGGCCCAGGGAAGGTCCAGCCTGGCATTGGTCAGGTCGGCCGACACGTTCTGGTTGCCGGCGCCGCTCTTGTCGATCGCCACCTTGATGGTTCCGGAAAGCAGCGTCGACAGGCCAGGCATGGCGCTGGCGCGCGTCTTGTCGTCGAGCACCAGCGCTACTTTACGACTGCGCGGCGGGCCGCCATCCCTCAGCGGCTCAATCAGGTCGAGCTCGGCCGGAATCCCGTTGAGCAGTGCCTTGGCCGAGATCACCGCCCGGTCGGGCGCGACCGTGATCGAGCCGTCGGCATGGCTGACCGTCTGGCCCTCGAACGGCTTGCCCAGCGACAGGTCCTTGTAGTCGAGCGCCACCAGCCAATCGAGTTTGGACGAGTCGACACCGGACTGCAGCGGAATATCAGCCTTGACGTGGCCGGTCACCGTGCCGGACAGGTCGTCCGGCAGCAGGCCGACATGGCGCATGGCGTTGATCGGATCAAACGATGCCAGTTCGGCGATTGCCGGCGCCTCGCCGGCGACATCGATGTCGAGCGCGCCGATCACCGGCGGATGGTTCGCCGCCTTGACGGTAAGCGTGCCGTTGCTTGCCGCCACGGTGCGGCCGCTCGGCATATAGACGCTACCCGACGACAGCGCGACGTCGACGTCGTTGCCGTGGAAGCCGACGACGCCGACGGCATCGCGGATCGGCGGAATGCGGCCGGCCGTGTCGAAGCGCGATCCTTCGACCTGGAACCGGCCGAACACTTCATCGGCGGAAAGCGGCACGCCGTTGCCGAGCCGTCCGGGTACAACCTGGAACTGCAGGCTGCCATCGACGACGCGACCGCCGAACAGGTTCTTAAGCACCCACAGCCTGGCATTGCGCGCCGAAAACCACGGCCATAATTGCTTGACGTGCGAGACCGGCATGTCGTGGACATTGAGCGCCACCGATATGCCCGGCGCCTGGTTGGCGACGAATGAAACCGAAGCCGTGCCCAGCACTTCGCTGCCCGGTCCGGACCGGACGCCGATCTGCTCGGCGATCAGCTTTTGGCTCGTCGGCTGGTAGACGCCGGCAATACGGGCGATGAAGCTGAGCGCCGGCTCCGGCGAATCCGAAGGCGCCAGGGTCGAACCGTCGCTGGTGAGGTCGTAACGATAGGATGGCTCCTCGCCGGCTGTGCCGGTAGCCGGCTTCGGCCCGATCGAACCGGCGAAATCGAAGGTCGAGCGGCCGGTTTTCAGCAGCAAACTGTCGACCTGGATCTTGTTCGACCCCGCGACGAGCGTCGCATCGAGATCGATATCGGCCGGAAGCAGGCCGCGCGAACCGAGATCGAGCACCGATCCGGTCAACGACAGGGCAGCGGTCAGCCGCGAACCGTTGTCGCCGGTCCCTTCCGACCCCGCCAGCTTTAAGGCGATCGCACCCAATTTGCCACCTGCTGCCGCAGCGTCGGCGTCCGCTGCCTGGATGCTGGCGTCCAGCATGGTGATGCGTCGCGTCGCCGGATCGCGGGTGGCGGAAGCGGCGATGGTGAGCGCCCTGCCGTCGACATCCGCGTCGGATGAAAACTCCATGCTTCCCGGTCCCGATTGCGAGACTGAGGCGTCGGCGATGGTGACCGACTCGACAGATCCGGTCTCGGGCAGTGCCAGCTCGACGTTGCGCAGATCGATCTGGCGCATCGAATCCTCGCGCACCGCATCAAGCGCACGGTTGAGGTTGGCGAAGACGGCGGCGGAAAGTTTTTCCGGATCGATGAGGCCGTCCTGGTTGCGCAGCTCCGCCGTCCAGTCACCGCCGGACGGCATTGCCGCCATGACGATGTGCGCGTCGGAAATCCGGGCGCTGGTCAGCCGCACCTCGCCCGAAAGCAACGGGATCAGCCGGATGCCAAAGCGGACCCGGCCGGCGTCGGCCATCGGTGTTCCGTCGGCGGTCTTGAGGCTGACGTCGCTGACCTGCAGCGCAATGAAGCTCGACCCGTCAAGCGTCAGCCGGGCCGGTCCGACGGCAACGTCGACATCGAAGCCGGCCAATTTCTCGATTGCCGTTTCGGCTTCCGCGCGAAGCCGCTCCGAGCCGAAGCCGGATACGCCGATCGCGTAGACGCCGGCGGCAGCCAGCAGCACAAGGGCGACGAGGCCGGCAAACAGCCGCGCCATCAAACGGACGCCGCGACCGATCGACGCCTGGCCGAGCGGCGGGACGCGGCACGCGGACGGAAAGGTTCCCAGGTCGGTGATCTCGTCACGCCTGAACCTGATCTTCTCGTGCTGCGGTAGCTCCTGATCCACGCAATCTTCCGTTGAGACGAATTCGATCGTGGACGAATCCCCGCTCGACATTATATCCGTGCAGCCTGGCGCGTAACTTCAAACAAGGGCATCGGTATGGCTGACCTCGACGTGGGCGATGTTGCGCCGCAATTCGATCTTCCGCGCGACGGCGGCGGTTCACTCAGCCTCGCCGCATTGCTGGGAAAACCCATCGTACTCTATTTCTACCCACAGGACGACACCACAAGCTGCACCAACGAGGCGATCGGCTTTTCGCAGTTGAAGCCAGAGTTCGAAAAGGCCGGCGCTGTCGTCATCGGGCTCTCGCCGGACAGCGCCAAGAAACACGACAAATTCAAGGCGAAGTACGATCTGAGCGTCGATCTTGTCGCCGACGAAGAGCGCAAAGTGATCGAGGCTTACCATTTGTGGGTGGAAAAGAAGCTCTACGGCCGCACCTATATGGGCGTCGAGCGGGCGACGTTCCTGATCGGCCGCGACGGACGCATCGCCAGGATCTGGCGCAACGTCCGCGTCAAGGGGCACGCCGAAGAGGTGCTGAACGCGGTTCGCGCTCTTTGAGAGCTGCGCCAGGCCGCCGCAATGCGATACCCGTTTTGCGCGAAGACCTTTGCCTGTCGTTCGATCCGGCAAAACTTTGTTAACCCTAATAATGTGTAATCAGGCTCGTCGTTGGTGTCGTAACGAAAGCTTGGTCCCGTGAACGTAGCCAGTCAGTCAGCGGTCTTCGGCAGACGCAAAGAGCCCCACACGGTCATCATCGCCCGGGGCGACCAGATAAGGCATTTCACCATACACCCGTGGCTTGCGGCATTTTGCGGCTCGGCGCTAGCGGCGATCGTCATTGGCTACCTGCTGGCGACCTCTTATCTGGTGCTGCGCGACGATCTGATCGGCGCCACGACGGCGCGGCAGGCGCGCATGCAGCAGGCCTACGAAGACCGCATCTCGGCACTGCGCAGCCAGGTCGATCGCATCACCAGCCGCCAGCTACTCGATCAGCAGCTGATGGAAACCAAGGTCAGCGAGCTGCTGGAACGGCAGAGCCAGCTCAGCCTGCGTCACGGCCGCCTCGGGCCGATCCTCGAACGAGCCGAAAACGAGGTCGCAACGCCGCCCGTGCCGACAGCAAAGCCGGACGAACATGCCGCCGCGACCGGCAGCATCCAGCCGATGGCCTATTCCGTCGCCAGCCTTGCCGCCCCCCTTGCCGCCCCCCTTGCCGCTCCTGTGGGCGTTGACGACACCAGGCCGTTCTCACTGTGGTCGACCCGCGCCGATCCGCTGCCGAGCGAAAGCGCGGCCGACCGGGCAGACAAGCTCTTCGTCTCGATCAACAACTCGCTGAAGGCCATCGAGAGCCAGCAGCTCACCCGCATCGCCACACTTGCCGACAATGCCTACAAAAGCGCCGACGCGATCTCGCAGGCGCTCGAGGCCGCCGGCCTGCCCGTCGATAGCGACTTCGAAAAGAGCGACGTCGGTGGCCCGCTGATACCACTCGACAGCTCGTTGGTCTTCGACAGCAAGGTCAAGGAGTTGGACGAGGCTCTTGATGCGCTGGATCATCTTAAAAAGGAAGCGCGGCGGCTGCCGCTCGCCAACCCCGCGCCCGGCCATAGCGTCACCAGCCCGTTCGGCGTGCGCACCGACCCTATCCTCGGCACGGCCGCCTTGCATTCCGGCATGGATTTCAGGGCGCCGATCGGTATGCCGGCCAAGGTCACGGCAGCCGGCGTGGTCGTCAAGGCCGGCTGGAACGGCGGCTACGGCCGCATGATCGAGGTCGACCACGGCAACGGTTTTGTGACGCGTTACGGGCATCTCAGCGAAATCGACGTCGCCGTCGGACAGAAGCTCGATGCCGGAGACATGATCGGCAAGACTGGCAACAGCGGCCGCTCAACCGGCCCGCATCTGCATTACGAGGTCCGCCACAACGGCGAGGCAATCGATCCGCTGCGGTTTCTGACCGTCGGCAAGAAGGTCGAGCGGTACCTCTAGGGAGCCGGGCTGCTCCCATCGGGCTCGGCATGACGCCGAAGATCGTGATCGCGGCGGTGATCTGCTTCTTCCCGACGCTGGTCAACATGATCCGCGGGCTGGACTCGGCCAGCGACAACGAGCACGAACTGTTCCGGGTGCTGTCGGCCACGCGCTGGGAGATCTTGTGGAGCCTGCGCCTGCCAAGAGCATTGCCGATGCTGTTCTCCTCGTTACGAATCGCTTCGGCCACGGCCGTGATCGGAGCCATCGTCGGCGAGTGGATCGGGTCGGATAAGGGCCTCGGCGCGCTCATCATCCAGGCGACCTTCAACTATCAATCGGATCGGCTCTATGCGGCGATCGTGCTGTCGTCGTCCTTGTCAATCGCGATCTTCGCAATCGTGGTTCTGCTGGAGCGCCGTGCCATCCGCTATTGACCATGCCTCTGAGCGGCCATCCGCCAGGTTCGCTCTGCACGGGCTGTCAATTTTATTTTTGAATTCCATTTGACTGAATAAATCTTCAGTGCCAGTCTAGCCTCTCTCGGGGGCACAAGGCATGGCACTGCGGGGAACCAATCAGGAGTTCGGGCGGCCGTATAATCGGCGCATCGTGCTCGAATCCATCCGCCTTCACGGACCGATTGCCCGCGGCGACATTGCAAGACGCGTCGGGCTCACCGTGCAGACGGTGTCGACCATCGTTCGCGAGCTGGAAGAGCACGGTTACGTGTTGTCGCTGCGCGAAGAGCCCAAGGGGCGCGGCCTGCCACCGGCGACGCTGCGCATCAATCCGGAAGGCGGCTATGCAGTCGGCATCCACGTCACCCCGCTGGGCATCAATGCCGCCCTGATCAACCTAAGCGGCGATGTTATCGAGAGCACCTACCGCGAAGCCCCAAATGCAACGCCCGACCACGCTTTCGACCTGATCGGCGCCATGGTGCTCGAATTGACGGCATTGCGGCCCGGTGGCCGCGTTCTCGGCATCGGCATGGCGCTGCCCGGACCGTTCGGCGTGGAGTCCATGAGCTTTGTGGGGCCGACCACCATGACCGGCTGGAAGGATGTGGCGCTGCGCGAGCGGCTGGCCGCCTCGACCGGGCTGCCGGCCTTTTTCGAAACCGACATGGCGGCGGCGGCTATCGGCGAGCGCCTCTACGGCCTCGGGACGGCATATTCCGAATATTATTATCTCTATTTCGGTGTCGGCCTCGGCGGCGTCATGGTGCATGATGGGGCCGCATTGCGCGGCGCCTGGGGAAATGCCGGCGAGATCGGCCACATTCCCGCTGTGCCGGGCGGCGAGCCGTGCCCGTGCGGCAATCGCGGCTGCCTCGAACGGTATCTCTCGCTCGAGGCGCTGCGGCGCCGCAAAATCGCCGACGCCGAGTGGGTGAGCGAGATTGCGCCGATCTTCCGCAACGCCGTCACCATCATCGAAAACCTGTTCGACCCCGAAACCATCATCCTCGGCGGACTGGCATCCACCGACCTGCTCGAAAGGCTTGCCGGCGCGGCCGCGCACCTGCCCAATTCGGTCTCGGCGCGAAGCGATCGCACGACGCCCCGCGTCAGCGTCGCACGCGGCGGCCAGCATGCGGTGTTGCGCGGCGCCGCCGCACTTGCCGTTTCGGGGGTGCTTTCGCCGCGCTTCGGCCAGATCTTCACCGCCGAACGCGAACGCGGTCGGGATCTCTTGCATAACAAGGGGATCGCGGCATGAGTGAACCGCTGCTGGTGCTCGACAACGTCGCCAAGAATTACGGCGCCATCGAAGCGCTGAAAGGCATCAGCTTTTCGATCGGCAAGGGCGAAGTGGTGGCGCTTCTGGGCGACAACGGCGCCGGCAAATCGACGCTGGTCAAGATCATTGCCGGCGGCCTCGAGCCGACCTCCGGCCGCATGCTGTTCGAAGGCAGGGAATTCCTGGCCAAATCTCCCGCCGAGGCCAAGGCCGCTGGGATCGAGACGGTCTACCAGGACCTGTCGCTTTGCACCAACGTCGACGTGGTCGCCAATTTCTTCATGGGCCGCGAGATCACCAGGAAGGTCCTCGGCATTCCGGTACTCGACGAGCGCGCCATGGAGCAGGTGGTACAAAAGGCACTGGCCAGCGCCGGCACCCGCATTCCCTCGCTTCGCACCAATGTCGAGCATCTTTCCGGCGGCCAGCGGCAGGCCATCGAGCTCAATCGGTTCGTGCATTTTGGCGGCAAGCTGGTGCTTCTCGACGAGCCGTTCGCGGCGCTCGGCGTCGAGCAGACGCGGCGCGGCCTTGACATGATCCGCCAGGTGGCGAGCCAGGGCATCGGCGTCGTCATCATCACCCATATCATGCAACAGGCCTTCCAGGTCGCCGATCGGATCGTGGTGATCCGGCAAGGTGTCGTGGCTGGCGATGTCGCACGCAACAAAACAAGTCCCGACGCGGTGATCAACATGATCACCGGAGAGACGCTCGCCGGTGCCGGACCGGCGAACTGAGGGACAAATGAGGGGTCCGGCGCAAGAGGAGCGAACGACATGAAGAAAATACTTCTTTCCGTCTTCGGTATCCTGGCACTGGCCTTTGCCACGCTCACGCCGGCATTCGCTCAGTCGAAGGGCACCGTCTACTACATGGTGCCGACATTGCTCGATGAGTTCCAGACCGGCTCGGTGAGCGCGCTGGAACTGTTCCTGAAGCAGGTCGGTTACGAGATGAAGACGCTGAACGCCGACAACAAGACCGACGCGCAGCAATCGCAGATGAACGACGTCATCGCGCTGAAGCCGGCGGCGATCATCCTTGCCGCCGTCGATTTCAATGCGCTGAAGCCGTCGGTCGAGGCGGCCCGTGCCGCCGGCATCCCGGTCGTCGAGTTCGACCGCCAGATAACCTCGACCCCGTCCGACTTCACCTCGGTGGCCGGAACCGTCGAGATCGGCTACGTCGCTGCCGATCAGGCGCAAAAGCTCCTGACCGCGAAGAACGGCTCGGTGAAGGGCAAGATCCTGCAGGTGCTCGGCGATCCGGGCGACCCCTACACGCTCGACATTCAGAAGGGTTTCGAGGAGAAGATGAAGGCGTTCCCGGACGTCAAGATCATCTCGCTGCCGGCCATGCAATGGGAGGCCAGTAACGCGGGCACCATCGTTGCCGACCAGATGCTCGCCAACCCCGACATCGACCTGATCTTCAGCCACGCCGCGCATCTTTCGGTCGCCGCCGTCGCCTCGCTCGAGGCCGCCGGCAAGAAACCGGGCGACGTCATGCTGATGAGCTCGAACGGCGCTCCGGTCGGCCTCGACCTTATCCGCAAAGGCTGGCTCAATGTCGAAGTCGAGCAGCCGCTCTACGCTCAGGCTGCGGCGGTCGCGATGTTCATGGACAAGGTGGTCAGCCAGCAGGAGATCAAGCCAGGCGAATATGATGTGCTTGGCCTGAAATCGACCCTGACCAAGGAAGCGTGGGGGCCGAACATCAAGATCCCCGGCGCTGCGATCACCAAGGAAAACGTCGATAACCCGGCCTTCTGGGGCAACATGAAGCCGCCGACCGAAACCATAAAGCCGGTCGAATAGCGAACTCACCAGAAGCTCCGGGCCATGCCGGCCCGGAGCCCTGCCCTGCAGCTCCGGTGCGTTCGAATGGACGCGCACGGGAATGCTGCAGCAATTTTCAACCGCGCCTGATAGTCCGAAAACCGGGTGGTTTTTCGGGGTCGGCGCCAACCGGATCCTGAGATGAACCCCCGCACGCGCCAAACCCTCGAGTTCATCCTCGACAATCTCGTCTGGTTCATGCTGGTCTTCGTGCTGGTGGTCTTTTCCATCCTTATCCCGAACTATTTTCAGCTCGGCATTTTCGCGAACATCATCGAGGCGTCGAGCGTGCTCGGCGTCATGTCGATCGGCTTGGCGCTGGTCATCATCGCCGGCCATATGGACCTGTCTGTCGAATCGGTGGCGGCGCTCAGCGCCATGGCGGTCGGCATTCTGTTCTGCTCGTCGGGCATCGGCCTTGGCATCCAGTTGCAGCCGCAATGGCTGATGGTTCCGGTTTCGCTGCTCATCGCCCTTGCCGTCGGCGGCCTCATCGGCGTCATCAACGGCTACCTGGTGGTCAAGGTGAAGATGAGTGCCTTCATCATCACGCTGGCCTCCTACATCTGGGTGCGCGGCCTGGTGCTGGTCATTTCCGGCGGCCGGTCGGCACAGGACCTTGCGCCGGCAATCCGCTGGTTCGCCATCCAGCGCCTGGGCGGCCTGCCGCTGACCGCCTGGATCGCCATCGCCTGTTTCATCGTCTTCTCGCTGATCATGGCCAAGACGCCCTTCGGCCGGCACCTGGTCATGATCGGCGGCAACGAGACTGCGACCTTTCGCGCCGGCATCCGCGTCAACCGCAACCTGGTCATAGCCTTCGTTCTCGCCGGCGCCATTGCCGGTCTTGCTGGCTGGCTGCTGGCAATCCGCACCTCCGGCGCAACCGCCAATCTCGGCGTCGGCCTGTTGTTCAATGCCTTCGCCGCGGTCGTCATCGGCGGCGTCAGCCTGAAGGGCGGCGTCGGCACCTTGCCCGGCGTCTATGCCGGCGTGCTGCTGCTCTCGGCCATCAACACGGCGATCAATTTGATGGGCCTGCCGGCCAACTTCACCCAGGTGATCCACGGCCTGCTGGTGCTCGCCGCCGTGCTGCTCGATGCATTCAAGCAGACCATTCGCCAGAGGCTGGCATGACCGGCCGTCTGGAAGATAAGGTCGCGCTGATCGTCGGAAGCGCACGCGGGATCGGCAAGGCGATCGCACAGCGCTTTGCCGAGGAGGGCGCGAAGCTGGTCCTGGCCGATACCGAGGTTGAGGCCGGGCAAGCGACTGCGGACGAGCTTGGCGCCGCCTTCATTCGCACCGACATCTCGCAGATGGCCGATGCCGAGGCTGCTGTTGCACTGGCGCTCGACCGTCACGGCCGGCTCGACATCATGGTGCAGAATGCCGGAATCTATCCTTGGCAATTGCTGGAAAACACGAGTCCCGACGATTGGGACCGGGTCATGGCGGTGAACTTGCGTGGCAGCTTCATCGCCGCACGCGCGGTGCTGGTGCCGATGAAGGCACAGCATTTTGGCCGCATGCTGTTCACCTCCTCCATCACCGGCCCGCACGTCACCAGCCCCGGTCATGGCCACTATTCGGCGACCAAGGCCGGTATCAACGGCCTCATCCGTTCGGCGGCTCTCGAATTCTCGGGGTACGGCATCACCGTGAACGGCGTCGAGCCCGGCAACATCCTCACCGAAGGCATAGAGCAGCACCGCGGTGCGGCCTTCATCAAGAACATGGAAGACGCCATTCCGCTCGGCCGGCTCGGCAGCCCGCGCGATGTGGCCAATGCCTTCCTGTTCCTGGCCTCGGATGACGCCGGCTACATCACCGGCACGACCATCATCGTCGACGGCGGGCAGCTTTTGCCCGAGGGCAAGGATTTCCGGCTGCTGCCGCCATGATCCTCGATTTCGGTGGCGGTTTCTTCCTGCGCCGGGCGACCGCCGCCGATCATCCGGCACTTGCGATGATCTGTCTCAAGACCGGCGATGCAGGCAAGGACGCCAGCGGCCGAGAGGACGACCTGGACCTGCTCGGCCTGCTCTACACCATTCCCTACCAGGTCCTCGAACCCGAACTGGCCTTTATTATCGATAGCCCCACGGGTGCGGCCGGCTATCTGCTTGGCGCAGCCGAAACAGCCGCTTTCAATGCCAGCCTGGCATCAGACTGGTACCCGGACATACAGCGGCGCGTGGCAGACCCGGGACCCGACAGCTCACGCTGGCGTGGCAGCGACTGGGCGCGGCACCGGGTCCATCATCCCGATTTCGCTGTTCCGCCTGCGCTGGCGGCCTACCCGTCGCATGGCCATATCGACCTGTTGCCGCAAGCGCGCGGGAAAGGCATCGGCAGGCGCGCGATGGCCTTCCTCGAGCAGCGCCTTGCTGCGAGCGGCTCGACCGGCATTCACCTCGAAGTCATGCCGGAGAACGATGGTGCGCTGAAGTTCTATAAGGCGATTGGATTTGAGGTGGTGCAGGACGCTGATTCATCGAAGCGTTGTGTTTATGTGGCGAAACTGATCGCTCACGCTCCGGCGATTGCAGGCTGATCTGCGACAAGCCAATCGCCTAAGTTGCAAAGAACCGGGAGGCCGATGGAAGTACAATGCTGCCGTTCTGCAGCAGCCAGTTGCCCCGTGTGAACACCTTTGCCGCGGGAACGAAACCTTCCTCGCGTGGTCCACCGCAGACACGAAAGTCACCAGCATCAACACAGTGCGGGGCTAATTCGAGTGTTGGCGGAGCGGCTACTAGTTCACTGTGGGCGGCAGGGGAACATTCGCGACCGTTTCCCCGGCCACGATCGAGAACACATAAAGCAGATAGATCGCTAACACCAACAGCGCGAGGAATGAGCCGCTGGCCAAGATTCCCGCAATCGTGGCGCGGCGATACGGTTCGCCTTTTTCCTTCTTGAAGGGGTCTTCTGCGCTACGGGTTGTCTCCACAACCCGTTCGCCCGGAAGCCGGTTTCCTTCAGCCTCCTTAGATATCTTATCGGCGAGATCTCCTGCGATCACCGCATCATCCGGAAGATGACTCGCAAGCCATCCAGGAATATTTTCGCGCCCGCCCATGCCCATGTGCAAGTAAGATTTTAGCTTTCTTTTGTGCTCCCTTAAATTACTGTAAGCTTTAACGCAATCGTTTGCCACCCGACGAGCCAGCAGATCAGACTTAGGTCCCACGGGAAAGACAAGTTCGATCAGACCAAAGTCCTACTGTCTATGCGCCCAACCCCGGACCGTGAAGCGTTTGGGAGCGGAGATACCGCAACAACCACAAAACCACTAGTTGCGTCGATCGTGTGCCGGGACAACTCAGTATCGAAGGGTCCATGTGCACGACGGGGACCTTAGCGTCGACAAACCACGTGCCTATTAGCCAATCTCGATACCATCACTCTCGAGACGCCTGCCCTGGCTCTGCGACCTCTTCAGCAGTGAATGTGACGCCTCGATCAGCCGGCGCGACAGGGCGATCGTGTAGCGAAGCTCTTCAATCAGCGCGGTTCCGTGTTCAGTGGCCTGACGAGCACGTGCTACTTGGTTATTGTCAGGCTTCCGAGGGAATTCTTTCACGGTCTTTCCGATGCGGCGGGGCGATCAAGCGGAAATGATAAGCGATGCCAGATAGTTGCGTCTACCAACCGCCAGTTGGACGATTTTCTGACAGTGCAGGCGTGTGAACCGGACATTGCAAAAAGACAATGCCTGAATGAACACGTCGATGGAAAGTGGTGGGCGATGACGGGCTCGAACCGCCGACATCTTCGGTGTAAACGAAGCGCTCTACCAACTGAGCTAATCGCCCGCTCCGGGCCGGACCTTTAAGCAGTTAGGACCGGCTTCGCAAGGACAAATGAACGGCCAGTGGCTTGGCCGGGAGCCGGTTTCGGCAACAAAGTTCGGCTTGTCAAAAAACCTTCTCCTGTTTGCTGTTATGCTGTCCGGGTCCGCTTGACACCCGGTGGCTTACCCCTTATCCACCGCCCCAACGACGAACACGGCTGACACGTGCTCGTCCATGCGCGGGTGTAGCTCAGTTGGTTAGAGTGCCGGCCTGTCACGCCGGAGGTCGCGGGTTCGAGCCCCGTCACTCGCGCCATTTCTCCCTTGGGGTCACGTGCCCTTGATGTCGGAGAAATGTCGACGTTGATTTGTCAAAAAATCATGTTCTTTCGTGACCCAGTCCAGGTCCATTCCTTTCGAATTCTGGCATTGATCCTCATCCATCGACCTGCCCGCCTGTTTGTGGTCAAGCCAGAAGACAATAGCTTCTCGGACAAGAGCCGGGTCTAACCCATTCGCTCCTGCTCACAGTCTCATCCCGCAGCGCCGGGCTTCACCCCTTGGCGAGCAGCGCTTCGACTTCCTGCAGCGTCGGCATGGACGGCGCGGTGCCCGGGCGCGTGACCGAGATGCCGGCGACGGCGCAGGCGAAGCGCACCGCTTGCAGGGGTTCGATCCCGCTCGACAGCGCTGCGGCCAGGCCGCCATTGAAGGCGTCGCCCGCGCCGGTGGTCTCGATGACCGGGCCGGCGGCGACCGCTGCGACATGCTCGGAACGGTCGGCCGTGTGCAGCAGCGCGCCCTTTTCGCCGAGCGTCACAATGACAGCGCCAACGCCTTTCCCCAGCAGACTGTCGGCGGCACGGCGGGCATCGTCGATGGAGGACACCTTGATGCCGGTCAGTTCCTCGGCCTCAGTCTCGTTCGGCGTCACATAGTCGCAAAGTGTATAGATGCGGTCCGGAAGCTTGGCCGCCGGCGCCGGGTTGAGAATGGTAGCCACCCCTGCCCCGCGCGCGATCTCCAGCGCCCGCATCGCCGCCTCGATCGGCTGCTCAAGCTGGGTGACGAAGACGCCGGACGCGCGGATCAGGCCGGCATTTGCCTCGATATCGGCGGGCGAGATCAGCATCGCCGCACCTGGGCTGACGATGATCGCGTTGTTGCCGCTCGTCTCCTCGATGAAGATATAGGCGGCACCGGTGTAGCTTTCCGGCGTGTCGATGACGGCGCTCTTCACGCCGGCATGCGACCAGGTCTGTCTCGCCATATCGGCAAAGGGATCGACGCCGAGGCGGGTAAGGAAGGTGACATCGGCGCCGAGCCGGCCGGCTGCCACCGCCTGGTTCGAGCCCTTGCCGCCGGGGCCGAGCGTGAAGGACGTGCCCAGGATCGTCTCGCCCATCCGCGGCTGGCGAGCGGCGCGGTAGGCCGTGTCGGCGACGAAGACGCCCAATATGACAACCGGCTTCATGACGATCGGTTTCGCCGGCATGCCCCTACTCCGCATCCGGTGGCACGACGCCCTTGCGGAAGGCAAAACAGCCATAGAAGCGGCGCTCGCCGGTCTGGATGACGCAATAGGCCTTCTTGGCGCGTTCGTAGAAGGCGTAGCGCTCGACCGAAATCATCGGCCAGGCCTTGCCCTCGGCGGCATCGATCTCTTTTTGCACTTCCTGCTGCACGGCGGGAATGTCGTCCGGCTTGCCGACGATCTCCATGCGCGCGGCCGCGTCGTCGACGAAGGTGTCCAGCGGATAGAGCGAAAGCACCGCCTTGACCACGTCGGGCGCCGACGCATCGATGCGCAGCAGCCGGCCAAGCACGGTCTGGCGCGCCACCGAATCGGACGGGAAATTGGTGTCGGCGATAATCAGATCGTCACCGTGACCCATCGCCCGCAGCGCCTGCAGCACATCGGCATTGAGCAGGGGATTGATTCCTTTGAGCATGGTATTCCTCGCGAGTTTGCTGGGGCGAAATCAGAGACGCTTTCCGGTCTCTGCGTCGAAGAGATGCACCTGGTCGAGCCGCGGTTTCAGGTGCAGTGTGTCGCCCGGCTTGAAGTCGTGGCGCTCACGGAACAGCGCCACCATCTCGCCCTCGCCGAAGCGCAGGAACACCAAAGTCTCGGAACCGGTCGGCTCGACCACCGAAATCTTCGCCGGAACACCATCTGGATGGATTTCGAGATGCTCGGGCCGCACACCGTAGACGACATTGCGGCCATCTTCCACGGCACTCTTGGCAGCAATCGGGAACGGCGTCCCGGCGATCTCGACGACGGGCTTGTCGCCCTTGCGCACGACGCCCTTGAGCAGGTTCATCGAGGGCGAGCCGATGAAGCCGGCGACAAACAGGTTGGCCGGCCGGTCGAACAATTCCAGCGGCGCGCCGACCTGCTCGATGCGACCGTCGCGCATCACCACGATCTTGTCGGCCATGGTCATGGCCTCGATCTGGTCGTGAGTGACGTAGATGGTGGTGGTCTTCAGTCGTTGGTGCAGTTCCTTGATCTCGGTGCGCATCTGTACACGCAGCTTGGCATCGAGATTGGAGAGCGGCTCGTCGAACAGGAACACCTGCGGGTTGCGCACGATGGCGCGGCCCATGGCGACGCGCTGGCGCTGGCCGCCCGAGAGCTGGCGCGGATAGCGCTTGAGGTAGGGATTGAGGTCGAGGATGTCGGCGGCCCGTTTGACCCGCTCAGTGACCACGGCCGGGTCGGTTTTGCGCAGCTTGAGAGCAAATGCCATGTTCTGCTCGACCGTCTTGTGCGGATAGAGCGCGTAGTTCTGGAATACCATGGCAATGTCGCGCTTGGCCGGCGGCAAATGGTTGACGACGCGCTCGCCGATGGCGATGGTGCCGCCGGAGACTGTTTCCAGCCCCGCTACCATCCTCAGCAACGTGGATTTGCCGCAGCCGGAAGGCCCGACCAGCACCACGAACTGCCCGTCGGCGATGTCGACGCTGACATCGTGCAGAACCTTGACGGTTCCGAACGCCTTGGCCACATTGCGGATCGCGACTTGAGCCATCATTCCCCCTTTGGTTGCCGTGAAGCTAAACAACGCAAACGGCGAGGGCAAGTCGGTCTCTTATAGATAAAAAACCCATTCACGTTGACACCGCACTTCGTTGTGCGAATAGTGACAGTGTCCGGCTTATGACCCTGTTCCGGGCGCACCGGTACGCTTGTCCGGTACTGAATGCCAAGCGTCGCGGGAGGGAGAATTCGGGCCGCTATTTACGGGAGTCGCTGTCGTTGGGGAACATAATCGGCGTTCCATCATCTGAACCAAATTCACGATTGACCTTCTGGGAGGAACGAGATGAAAGTCAGCCTTTATAACCAACTTGTCCGCGCCGGGGCCACCCGCCGCGACGTGCTGAAGGGAGCGGCCAGCATGGCCGCCATCGCCGCGGCGTCTGGCGCCGGGCTTGGCGCACTGACGCGCCCGGCCGCGGCCGCCGATGACCTGCGCGCGCAGATCCTGCAGATTCCGGGCGTCGGCAAGGGTCAGCCGACCGATGCCGATTTCCAGCAGGTCGGCGAGCTTTGCCTGGGAGCCACCAAGGCCAATGTCAAGGAAGGCGAATTCGCCGGCGTCGAACTCACCTTCATGGGCCTTAACAACCAGAACCTGCACAATGTGCTGTTTCGCGGCTTCCTGAAGCCGTGGGAGACCTATACCGGCGCCAAGATCAACTGGATCGACCTGGCGCAGGCTGACTACAATCCGCGTCTGCAGCAGGCGATCGCTACCAACACTATCGACTTCGACATTGTCGAAATGGGCGCACCGTTCGAAGGCGACGTCTGCGGCAAGGGCCTGACTTCGGAGATGCCCGACTGGGTCAGGACGCAGATCGACATGGACGACCTGGTGGCCTATCTGAAACCCCCCGTCGGCACATGGAACGGCAAGCAGTATCGTGTGACCGTCGACGGCGACGCGCATAATTTCAACTACCGCACCGATGTGTTCGCCGATGCCGATCTCGCCAAGGCCTGGAAGGATGGGGGCGGCGAAGGCGAATGGGGCGTGCCGAAGACCTGGCAGCAAGTGCAGGCGGTTACCAAGTTCCTCAAGGGCAAGCAGGTGAACGGCCAGGACGTCTATGGCTATCTCGATGCGCCCAAGCCCTGGGGCGGTTTCGGCTTCTACTTCCTCGGCAGCCGCGCCAGCGCTTACGCCAAGCATCCCGACGACAAAGCCTGGCTATTCGATCCGGACACCATGAAACCGCGCGTCAACAACCCGGCCTGGGTCCGCGCGATCCAGGACGTGATCGATGCATTGCCTTCCGAACCGCAAGATCAGATCAATGCCGACCCGAACCAGACCTGTTTCTCTCAATTCCTCGGCGGCACCGGGTCGATGCTGGTTTGGTGGGGGGACGCTGGCTCGAACGTCAAAACCAACGACTCGTCGGTCGTAGGGGACGTCACCGGCTTCTCGATCCTGCCGGGCTCGGACGATGTCTATAACTCCAAGACCGGCCAGTGGGACAAGCTCGCCGGCGGCCCGAACCATGCGCCGAACTGCGCCTATCTCGGCTGGGGCGTCTACGTCATGGCGCGCGTCGACAGCGACGAAAAGAAAAAGAAGGCCGCCTGGTCCGCCGCCGCTCATCTCGGCGGCAAGGACCTGTCGCTCTGGTGCGCGGCCTATCCGTCGGGTTTCCAGCCCTACCGCAACTCGCATTTCAACATTCCGGAATGGGTGGCGGCGGGCTACGACGAAGCGTTCATAAGCTCATATCTCAAGTCGGAAGCCGACAGCTACAACCATCCGAACGCGGCGATCGAGCCGCGTATCCCCGGCATCTTCCAGTACTACAGCGCCGCCGAGGACATTTTGGCCAACACCTTTGCCGGCAAGATGAAGGCGCAGGAAGGCGCCGACGCCATCGCAGCCGCTTGGGAGAAGATCACCGACCAGATTGGCCGCGACAACCAGATCAAGCTCTACAAGGCCTCGCTCGGCATGTAGGCTGAGATCGTGAAACTTGGTCCGGCAGCGCAAAGCCGCCGGACCTCCGCTTGACCGACTTGGCCTCGACCGGCTCGGCCGGTCATCGAGCCTCCTGTGAACGGGCAAGACGCGTGGCTGACCGGACCCTGGCTGACCAGACTTTGTCGACAAGTGAATGGCCGGCAGGCGCCGTGCCATCCGACCTGATATCGCGGAGCCGCAAACGGCTTGGCTGGGCGCTGATGGCTGCTGCGACGCTCGGCCTTCTGGCGGTGATCGCGCTGCAAATCCTTTACAAGAGCGATGTCGACACCATCGGCTTCGAGACCTGGCGGCCGGTCGTTTACGCTTATGTGCTGTGGGGTGTCGCACTCGGTATCGGCCAGGTGCTGACGCGCGGCGAGGACGGCCAGCGCGCGCTGTTCCTGCTGCCGGCGCTGCTGTTTACCATTGCCATGGTGATCTTCCCGACGCTGTTCGGCTTCTACATCGCGCTGACCGATTGGAACCTCAGTTCTTTCAGCGGCCGGAAGTTCAACGGGCTCGACAATTTCTGGCAGATGCTGAACGACGCCTATTATCGCAACGCGCTGTTCAACATGGTGCTCTACGTGCTGGCGGTGTTCGTCGAATATGTCATCGCCTTCGGCCTGGCGTTGCTGCTCAACGCGCAGATTAGGGCACGAAAATTCTTCCGCGTCGTCTTCCTGCTGCCGTTGATGCTGTCGCCCGTGGCGGTGTCGTGGATGATCGGAAAGTCGTTGATGGAATACCGCTTCGGGCCTGCCGCAACGCTGGCTCGGCATCTCGGCTGGGAAAACCCGGCCTTCTTCTCCAACCCGATCACCGCCCGCATCTCGATCATGGTGCTCGACGCCTGGACCTTCATCCCGTTCATGATGATCATGCTGCTCGCCGGTCTGCAGGCGATGTCGCGCGAAGTGCTCGAGGCGGCGCGTGTCGATGGCGCCACCCCATGGCAGACCTTCTGGCAGGTCACCTTCCCGCTGATGCTGCCGGTGTCGGTGACGGCAGTCATCCTGCGCATCATCTTCAAGCTGAAGCTCGCCGATATCATCATCACCGTCACCTCCGGCGGCCCGGGCGGCGCGACCGATTCAGTGTCGAGCTTCATCTACCGCGAATATCGCGATCGATCGAATGTCGGCTACGGCACGATGCTGGCGATGGCCTATTTGATCATCATCATTATGTTCGTGACCTGGCTGCTGAAATTCGCCAGCCGCTTCGTGCGCAACGTCAACTGATCGGGCCGGCAAGATGAGCGTTCAGACCACGGACTATGCCGCTTCCGAAATTCGTTCGCCGGCGAGCTTCGTCGCCAACCGCGTCTTCATCTACGGCGCGCTCATCTTCTGGGCCTTCATCTGCCTGTTCCCGATCTATTGGACGATAACCACTTCGTTCAAGACCGCGGTCGACGTCACCCAGGGCCATCTGCTTCCGTTCGTCGACTTCCAGCCCGACTGGAAAGGCTGGCGGTCACTCGGCCTCTCTCCGGACTCGATTTTTCGGACGTCGACGGTTCGCGACGAATTTATCAAGCGCTTCATGAATTCGGTCATCACTTCGGTCGGCGCCTCGAGCCTGGCGATCGTCATTGGCAGCCTCGCCGCCTACGGGCTGACCCGCTATCGTTACAAGTTCGCCTGGTTCAGGAACGCGGACATCTCCTTCTTCTTCCTGTCGCAGCTGATCCTGCCGCCGGTGGTACTGGCCTTGCCCTTTCTCGTGCTCTACCGGGAAGTCGGCCTGCTCGACACACGCGTCGGGCTGATCCTGCTCTATACGCTGATGGTGCTGCCGATCGTCATCTGGATCATGCGCGACCAGTTCAATTCCATTCCCGTAGAACTGGAGGAGGCAGCACTCGTCGACGGCCTGTCGATCTGGGGCGCTTTCTTGCGCATCGTCATGCCGATCGCGCTGCCGGGCATGGTCGCGGCCTTCATCCTTGCAATGGTGCTGTGCTGGAATGAGTATTTCTTCGCCGCGCTTCTGACCTCGACCGACGCCAAGACCATCCCTGTCATGGTGGCGAGCCAGACCGGCTCACAAGGCATCAACTGGTGGTCGATGGCGGCGCTCGCCACCGCGGCCATCACACCGCTCGCCGTTATCGGCATCGCGCTCGAGCGTTACCTGATCATGGGCATGACGGCGGGCGCGGTGAAATAACTGCGCCAGCCTTCCCTTCTTCCACAACAAGGGAACAACAAGGGGAGGGGGAAAACCGCGCTAACCCGAAAGGGTTGCCCGCAAATGATCGAGGATCATGGCGATCCCTTTTTGCCCCAATTCGGCCGAGGCTTCGGAAGCACTTGCTGTGTACCAGCCGGTGTTGTCGGCGAAGCGGTCGGCATCGACCGCTTCCGGGCACAAGGCCAGCATCAGCGACGTCTCGCCGATGCCGGCATGGTCGAACGGGTATTGGGTGTGCATTGAAGCCGGCATCAGCGGATGCACCTGCACCCAGTTGAAGAAATTGGTGCCCTCGGCGTGCTCGGCATAATAGTCGGCCATCGCCGCAGAGCCCCACCAGCCTTCGCCACGTTCTTTCTCCAGGAAGCGGAAGATCGCCTGCCGGCCGGCGGCCTTGAAGGCGAGATCGGTTGGCATGCCGGCAGCAAAATTTTCGGTCTGGTGGTGAATGATGGCGTGGATGTTGCGGAAGCCGATACGCAGCAGGCTGTAGAACAATTCTTCCGCAAATGGCGCCAGCACATTGCCGCCGACCTGCACCGAACCACTGCCCTCCGGTGCTGCAACCGCATAGCTCGCCGCGCCGTAATAGAAGGGCGGCAGAATGACGATCTCGGCTTCTTTTTCGAACAGCTCCAGGCTCTTGATCACCGCCAGCGTGTCCATGCCGACGGCCATGTGCTCGCCATGGTATTCAAGCACACCGAGCGGCAACACGACCGGCCGGTTCTCGACGATCGCCTTGCGGATCTGGTGCGGCAGCATCAATTCGTACCGCATGACAACTACTCCATATTGGTGTGGCGGGCGCGCATCGCTTCAGGCGAGACGCCGGTCAGGTCCCGGAGCTTCAGCACCATCACTTCGAAGAGAACGAACAGCGCGCCTTCGAAGACCGAGCCCATCGGCAGCACGGACGTCTTTTCCGGCCCCTGGTCGTCGGCCATGGTCTGAGCCGGGATAAGCAGTGTGAAGTCGGCCAGCTTCGCGGCAGTGCTGTCGGCTTGCGCGGTGAGCAGCAGGACGGCGGCACCGGCCTCGTGCGCGACCCGCATCAAGGTCAGCACCGTCGAGGTCTCGCCCGGGCCGGAACTGGCGAGGAAGACATCGCCCGCGTCCAGCGGCGGCGTCGTCATATCGCCGACAACCGAAACCGGCAGACCGAGGTGATAGAGCCGCATGGCAAAACCCTTGACCTGCAGCGCCTCGCGGCCGCAGCCATAGGTGACGATCTTTCTCGCGCCCGCCAAGATGGCGCAAGCGGCGTCGATGCGGCTTTCGTCGATACGTTCCAGAACGGTACCAAGCTCGTTCAGCGCAATCCCAAACAGGTTTTCGCCGGCGTCCCTCATGACATTTGCACCAGCTTGCAGTTGCCAGAGAACCACTTGAATATGTCAGTCACATCTGCCCCGAACAGCTTGTTTTCATTCATGCTATCACCGCGAAAATCGGTGTCCAACGACACGCAGTGCTTTTGATGTGCCACAGCCGTGATAGTGTCACGGCAAATCGCAAATGAGGAAACGACAGTATATGAAGACACGGCATTTCGACCGCATCGGCAATGGCGGCATCACCTTCACCGAGCTCGGCTTCGGCACCGCGCCGCTCGGCAATCTCTACCGCGCCGTCTCAGACGAGGATGCCAATGCCACGCTGGAGGCGGCATGGCGGGTCGGCTGCCGCTACTTCGACACCGCGCCGCTTTATGGGCTAGGCCTAGCCGAAACGCGGCTCAATCCGTTCCTGCGTTCGAAGAAGCGCGACGACTACGTGCTGTCCAGCAAAGTCGGACGCATCATGCGCGCCTGTCCGCCGGATCAGCGCACCGGCATCGGCAAATTCTTCGACACCCCTTCGCGCCGCGAGGTCTACGACTATAGCTATGACGGTATCATGCGCTCCTTCGAGGCCTCGCTGGAACGGCTCGGTGTCGACCGCATCGACATCCTCTTCGTGCACGATGTCGACATCTTCACGCATGGCAGCAAGGAAGCCTCGGACCAGCGCATCCAGGAATTCATGAGTTCCGGCTACTATGGATTGCTGGCATTGCGCGACCAGGGCGTGATCAAGGCGTTCGGCGGCGGCATCAACGAGTGGCAGGTTGCCCAGACGCTGGCCGAGCGCGGCGATTTCGATCTGTTCCTGCTTGCCGGGCGCTACACGCTGCTGGAGCAGGAGGCGCTGCAGTCTTTCCTGCCGCTATGCCAGCAACGCGGCATCGGCATCGTTCTCGGCGGGCCTTACAATTCCGGCATCCTGGCAACCGGGCCGAAGCCCGGCGCCTACTACAACTATTCGAAGGCGCCGCAGGACATCATCGACCGCGTCACCCGTATCGAGGCCGTCTGCAAGCGCCACGGCGCGCGCCTGATCGAGGCGGCGCTGCAGTTCCCGCTGCTGCATCCTTCCGTCGTCTCGGTAATCCCCGGCGGCCAGCGGCCTGGCGAAGTCGAAAGCAATCGCTCGCTGCTCGACGCGAAGCTGCCATCGGCGCTTTGGGCCGATCTCAAGAAAGAAGGCTTGATGCGCACAGACGCGCCGACGGCGTAGCGCCGCCCTTTCCAACAGAAAAGAAAAACCGGATATGCCGGTTCTTCTTTTCTCTGAAAGACTTAAGGAGGCGCTTAGTTGACCGCGTCCTTGAGGCCCTTGCCGGCCGAGAACTTCGGCACGGTGCGCGCCGGGATCTTCACTTCCGCACCGGTCTGCGGATTGCGGCCGGTCGACGCGGCGCGTTTTGACACGGTGAAATTTCCGAAGCCGACAAGCCGGACATCGCCGCCCTTTTTCAGTTCGCCGGTGATGACGGAAAACACCGCATCAACCGCCGACTGCGCGTCACCCTTCGAAATACTCGCGGCATCGGCGACAGCGGATACCAGTTCGTTCTTGTTCATAAAAATTCCCTTCCATGAGAAAACCGGAACACTCGACTCATCCGGCAGGAAACGGACTTTAGAAAGAAGCGCCCCGGCAACCAAGTCGAAAAGCGCCAAGAAAGTTGAAAAAAGCCCGGAAATCTGCGGTTCTTCACATGAAAAAGCCGGGCTCAAGGCCCGGCTCTCTCTTTGTGCATTGCAACTTTAGCAAGCGCTAATGCGCCAGCGATTTACCAGCTTCGTCTGCGACATCGACCACGGCCGGCGCATTAACGGGTTCGACCCACTGGATCGGTTCCGGCATACGCACCAGCGCATGGCGCAACACTTCACCGACGCGTGAGACCGGAATGATTTCCATGCCGCTCTTCACGTTTTCCGGAATCTCCGCCAGATCCTTGGCGTTCTCTTCCGGGATCAGCACCTTCTTGATGCCGCCGCGCAGTGCGGCAAGCAGCTTTTCCTTAAGGCCGCCGATCGGCAGCACCCTTCCGCGCAGCGTGATCTCGCCGGTCATCGCCACATCGGCCCTGACCGGGATACCGGTCAGCACCGAAACGATTGCCGTTGCCATCGCCACGCCAGCCGACGGTCCGTCCTTCGGGGTTGCGCCCTCCGGCACGTGGACGTGGATATCGCGCTTGTCGAACAGCGGCGGCTCGACGCCGAAATCGATGGCCCGCGAGCGGACGTAAGAGGCCGCCGCCGAGATCGATTCCTTCATCACATCGCGCAGATTGCCGGTCACGGTCATGCGGCCCTTGCCGGGCATCATGACGCCTTCCACCGTCAACAGCTCGCCGCCGACTTCCGTCCAGGCGAGCCCGGTGACCACGCCGACCTGATCGTCGCTCTCAACCTGGCCGAAGCGGAAGCGCGGAACACCAAGGTAATCGGCAAGATTGTCCGCCGTGATGTTGATCGTCTTCTTCTTCGTCTTCAGGATTTCGGTCACCGCCTTGCGCCCGAGCTTCATCAGCTCGCGCTCCAGGCTCCTGACGCCCGCTTCACGGGTGTAGGTCTGGATGATGCCGCGGATCGCGTCCTCGCCGACGGAGAACTCCTTCGGCTGCAACGCGTGGTCGCGGATCACCTTGGGCATCAGGTGACGCTTGGCGATTTCGATCTTCTCGTCCTCGGTGTAACCGGCGATACGGATGATCTCCATGCGGTCCATCAAGGGCGCAGGGATGTTCAGCGTGTTCGCCGTCGTCACGAACATCACGCTCGACAGGTCGTATTCGACCTCGAGGTAATGGTCCATGAACGTCGAGTTCTGCTCGGGATCGAGCACCTCGAGCAAAGCCGATGACGGATCGCCGCGGAAATCCTGGCCCATCTTGTCGATCTCGTCGAGCAGGAAGAGCGGATTGGATTTCTTCGCCTTCTTCATCGACTGGATGACCTTGCCGGGCATCGAGCCGATGTAGGTGCGCCGGTGACCGCGGATCTCGGCCTCGTCGCGCACGCCGCCCAGCGCCATGCGGATGAACTCGCGACCGGTCGCCTTGGCGATCGACTTGCCGAGCGAGGTCTTGCCGACACCGGGAGGTCCGACGAGGCACAGGATCGGCCCCTTCAGCTTCTTCTGGCGGCTCTGCACGGCGAGGTATTCGACGATGCGGTCCTTGACCTTGTCGAGGCCGAAATGATCCGTATCGAGCACGTTCTGGGCAAAGGCCAGATCCTGCTTGACCTTGGAGTTCCTGCCCCATGGGATCGACAGCAGCCAGTCGAGATAGTTGCGCACCACGGTCGATTCAGCCGACATCGGCGACATCGTCCGCAGCTTCTTCAGTTCGGCTTCCGCCTTTTCGCGGGCCTCCTTGGAAAGCTTGGTCTTCTTGATACGCGCCTCGATCTCGGCGGCCTCGTCGCGGCCGTCCTCGCCCTCGCCGAGCTCCTTCTGGATCGCCTTCATCTGCTCGTTGAGGTAGTATTCGCGCTGTGTCTTCTCCATCTGGCGCTTGACGCGCGAGCGGATGCGCTTCTCGACCTGCAGCACCGAGATTTCGGCTTCCATGAACCCCATCGCCTTTTCCAGCCGTTCCTTGACGGACAGCGTGGCGAGCATTTCCTGCTTCTCGGGGATCTTGATGGCAAGATGCGAAGCGACCGTGTCGGCGAGCTTGGAATAGTCGTCGATCTGGCTGGCGGCACCCACCACTTCGGGCGAGATCTTCTTGTTCAGCTTGACGTAGTTCTCGAAGTCGGTGACCACCGAACGCGCCAGCGCCTCGACCTCGACCTCTTCCTCATCCGGTTCGACCAGCGCCGCAGCACGGGCTTCATGGAAGTCGGGACGGTCGGTGAACGCGACGATCTTCGCGCGCGAGGCACCTTCGACCAGCACCTTCACGGTGCCGTCCGGCAGTTTCAGCAATTGCAGCACATTGGCGAGCGTGCCGATGTCAAAGATCGCATCGGGCTCCGGATCGTCGTCGGCGGCATTCATCTGGGTCGCGAGCAGGATCTGTCTTTCCTGACCCATCACTTCTTCCAGCGCCTTGATCGACTTTTCACGCCCGACAAAGAGCGGAACGATCATGTGCGGGAACACCACGATGTCGCGCAGTGGGAGGACTGCGAAGACGCCGTCGCTGGGAGCCTTGGATAATTTGGCCATTGTCCAACCTTTCATGTCGCGGCCGCCAATCGGCCAACCGCGAATCTCATATTAACGACCGGGGATCGTTCCGCCTACCACCGTTTGTGACGGGAGTTTTACAGCACAGAATTCGGCACCACGGCCTTCTGCCATTAGTTGGAGGCACTGAGGGTAAAGATCAAGGGTCAACACGGTCCGTACCTCCAATCCGCACCCAGCACGCGGCGCCGTACGCGGTGTGCGACAGCAAAACGGCGCCCCGCGGCGCCGTTTCAGAAAAATCCATTGCCGGCTCACGTCAGGCGCTGACGTTGCCCTTCTTTTCCTTCTGCTCGGAATAGATGTAGAGCGGCCTGGCGTTGCCTGACACCACCTCTTCCGAAATAACCACTTCGCGCACGCCTTCCAGTGCTGGCAGCTCGAACATGGTGTCGAGCAGGATCGCTTCCATGATCGAACGCAGGCCGCGTGCGCCGGTCTTGCGCTCGATGGCGCGCTTGGCGATCGCCGAGAGCGCGTTCTCGTGGAAGGTCAGGTCGACATTTTCCATCTCGAACAGCCGCTGATACTGCTTGACCAGCGCGTTCTTCGGCTCGGTCAGGATTTGGATCAGTGCCGGCTCGTCGAGATCCTCCAGCGTCGCCAAGACAGGCAGACGGCCGACGAACTCGGGAATGAGGCCAAACTTCAAGAGGTCCTCAGGCTCGACCAGGCGGAAAACATCGCCGGTGCGGCGATCCTCGGGCGAAGCGACGATAGCGCCGAAACCGATCGAGGTCTTCCTGCCGCGATCCGAGATGATCTTGTCCAGCCCGGCGAAAGCGCCGCCGCAGATAAATAGGATGTTGGCGGTGTCGACCTGCAGAAATTCCTGCTGCGGATGCTTCCTACCGCCCTGCGGCGGCACGGACGCGACAGTGCCTTCCATGATCTTCAAAAGTGCCTGCTGCACGCCCTCGCCCGATACGTCACGGGTGATCGACGGGTTGTCCGACTTGCGCGAGATTTTGTCGATCTCGTCGATATAGACGATGCCGCGCTGGGCGCGCTCGACATTGTAGTCGGCCGACTGCAACAGCTTCAGGATGATGTTCTCGACGTCCTCGCCGACATACCCGGCTTCGGTCAGCGTCGTCGCGTCGGCCATGGTGAAGGGGACGTCGATGATGCGGGCCAGCGTCTGCGCCAGCAGCGTCTTGCCGCAGCCGGTCGGGCCGATCAGCAGGATGTTCGACTTCGCCAGTTCGACATCGTTGTTCTTGCCGGCATGGGCGAGGCGCTTGTAGTGGTTGTGGACGGCCACCGACAGCACGCGCTTGGCGTAGGGCTGGCCGATGACGTAGTCGTCGAGAACCTTGAGGATTTCCTGCGGTGTCGGCACGCCCTCGCGCGACTTCACCATCGAGGTCTTGTTCTCTTCGCGGATGATGTCCATGCACAGTTCGACGCATTCGTCGCAGATGAACACCGTCGGCCCGGCGATCAGCTTGCGCACTTCGTGCTGGCTTTTGCCGCAAAACGAGCAATAAAGCGTGTTCTTGGAATCACCGCTGTTGTTGCCGACCTTGCTCATTTTCCTGTCCTTTCATGGCCGCCCGCCGATGGTCTGGTTGAAAGGGCGCATATTCAATCTATCGCGGGAATCCGCTGCCGCCAGTGCCCCGGCTCCCGCAACGCATTCCGTACGAAACACAAATCGGAAAACGGGGCAATGATTCGAACAACCCCACGCAAAGCTAAGCCGTCGAAAATCAACATAGCCTTAACGTAGGCAATTGCACCCGTCGAGGGAACAGCCAATTGTGGCCGAAATGCCGCAAGCTGCGGCAAAAGCGCGTAATCCCGCCACTCATTGCCACCGCAGGGCCACCGCGGGACTATAAGGCAATACCTTCGACCGGCTCACGTGACGAAATGACCTTGTCGATGAGACCGAAATCCCTGGCCTCGTCGGCAGTCATGAAATGGTCACGGTCGAGCGTTCTTTCAATCTCATCGTAGCTCTTGCCGGTGTGCTTGACGTAAACCTCGTTGAGGCGGCGCTTCAGCTTGATGATATCCTGGGCATGGCGCTCGATGTCGGAGGCCTGGCCCTGGAAGCCGCCGGAAGGCTGGTGGACCATGATGCGGGCATTCGGCGTAGCAAAGCGCATGTCCTTGTGGCCGGCAGTCAGGAGCAGCGAACCCATCGATGCGGCCTGGCCGATGCACAGCGTCGACACGGCGGGCTTGATGAACTGCATGGTATCGTAGATCGCCATGCCGGAGGTGACGACGCCGCCGGGCGAGTTGATATAGAGGTTGATTTCTTTCTTCGGATTCTCCGCTTCGAGGAACAGCAGTTGCGCGCAGACCAGCGTCGCCATGCCGTCCTCGACCGGGCCGGTGATGAAAATGATGCGCTCCTTGAGGAGCCGCGAGAAAATGTCGTAGGCCCGCTCGCCGCGATTGGTCTGTTCGACCACCATCGGAACGAGGTTCATGTAGGTTTCGACGGGGTTCTTCATGGACTATCCCTTTTTGAGGATGGGATTCCGGCGCCGGAGATTTGCAATCGGGCAGAATCGGTTCTGGATCGTTATTGTGTAAATAGGATGCCGGCTCACCCTAGCGCAAGGCCGCCTCTCCTAGCCATCCGGTTAAGTCGAATCAAGGTTTCCAAAGCAAGTTTCGCCCTTCGCCGTGCCGGCAGCCCTCTCCTGCCGTCGGAAGGGCGCTCATGCCTGGCCGGCGTTTAGCGTTTTCTTAACCGCATCGCTTAACGAAAAATGGTGAAACCGCTTTTTCCAGCCACGGCTTACCCTACAATTCAACGTTGAACTCGCTTCATGCAGTTCAAACAGGGGGAGTGCGATGATCAGGAAAAGCTGCTTCCTTGGCCCTTACCGGCATTACCGTTCTCGGCATGGCGTCCGAAACGGCTGCCGGCGGACGCGCGGTCGAATGCTACGAGCAGGTCAACCGGCCGGCCGTCTACGACACGGTCTATGAGGACGTGCTCGTCAGCCCAGCCGGCCAGCAGGCGGAATACGAGGCGCCAATCTACGGAACGCGCGAGCGCGTGGTGCAGATCGCGCCGGTGCGTGTCAGCTACGAGATCGTGCCCGCCATCACCCGCACCATCTACCGCTCCCTGAGGGTCGATAACGGCGGCTATTCGTGGGAATGGCGCATTATCCACGGCCGCAAGGTGCTGTGCAAGGTCAGGCACAAGGCGCGCTATGAACGCGTGGCCGAAATCGTCGTGGTTGAGCCGGAACGCCGGCGGCGCGTTGTCCTCCCCGCCGAATACGAGAGCGTCGCCGAAGAGGTGCTGGTGCGGCCGGAGCAGCGGCGCATCATCGACATTCCGGCGTCCTATCAGACAGTGGCTCGCCGCGTGGTCGTCAGGGAGGGCTCATCGAGCTGGCGGCGCGTGCATATTCCGAGGCATTGCCGATACTAGGCGCTCAGGGCGCCTCGGCCCTGAGCCATTTCTTCAGGCCGTCGACATCGCCATTATTGACGCAGGCCGCAACCTTTCTGCCAACTGCCGCGCCGAACTTGTAGCCGTGGCCGGAGCAGGCCGAGACGACCAGGCATTTGCCTTTCTGGTGGGCCAGGAACTTCTCGTCGACGGTGAAGGTGTAGGCGCAGGTGACCACCTCGGTGACCTTATACTCCTCGATACGGGCAATCGGCGGCGAAAACAGGTTGCGGATCGCCTCGCCTTCGCCCGGCACCGGCTGGCGGTTCCAGTCGGCATCGCTGGTCGGCACCCTGTGCAGGCCCGAGCCGAATTTCATGCTGGCGCCACCTGTCGGCGGGATTGCATAGCCGTCGACGCTGCCGCCGACGTCGAGGACGACCGGCGCTGCCTGCCATGTTTCTTTCAAATCCGCCGGCGGTTCGACATAGGCGAGCGCGGTGCGATAGGTTTTCAGTTCGCCGTCCAGTTCCGGGAACAGTTTCAGGACCCAGGCGCCGGCAGCGACGACGATCCAGTCGGCCTGCATCGTTTCGCCGCTCGCAAGCACGACCTGTCCGGCGTCGGCGTCGATCTCGGCGACCTTGCTGTTTTCGTAGACATTGGCGCCGTTCGCGCGCAGCCACCTGGCGAGGCCCGAAGCGATCCTGCGGCAGTGCAGCGCGCCGCCGTCCGGCGAAAAATATGCATAGCGGAATGAACCAGGTTCTAGGAACGGCCAGCGTTCGACCGCGGCGTCCGGCTCGACCAATTCGAACGGATAATTTCCCGCTTCCATGCCCTCGCGGTATTCCTCCGCCTCATCTCCCGGCTCGCGCGAAATACAGATGAAGCCGCGCGGATCGAGATGGCTTTCACCGAGATCGGCCCACATCTCGTCCCAGGCCTCATAGACTTCGGTGATCAGCCGGCCGTAGCCCGATCCGGCCCGGTAGGCGCGGCGAATAATGCGATGGTGGTCGCCGGAGGCGGCGAGCGGATTGGGGATTGATCCCTGCTCGACGATCGAGACGAGGTGACCAGCCTTGACCAGCGACCACGCCGTCGAAAGTCCGGCAATGCCTGCACCGACCACGATCACATTCATGAAAACTGTCCTTCCGCAACCGCTTCGGCGGCTCACCTCACGGCAGGGCCAACATACGGTCTGGCACCAGACTGGCAAGCCGCGCTAATGATCTGGCATGACCGAATTGAAGCCGCCCTACCTTGCCTTTGATCCAGCCACGCGCAGCCTGCGGCTCGATCCGCACGAGCCGGCCTTTTTCCAGAATCCATACGAAGCCTACGCCTTCCTGCACGGTGCATCGAACGCCTTCTTCTGGGAAGAATTTGGCTTCTGGTGCTTTGGCGGCTTCGACGACGTCAACCGTCTGCTGCGCGATCGCCGCTTCGGCCGCCAGAACCCGGCCGGCATTCCGGACAGCCGAGGCATCGGCCAGGACCGTACGCATCTCAGCGCATTCGACGGCGTCGAGGCCAATTCGATGCTGGAGCTGGAGCCGCCTGTCCACACACGGCTCAGAACGCTGGTCAACCGCGCCTTCGTCTCGCGCCAGATCGAGCGGCTCAGGCCGCGTGTCGAGGCGCTGGCCAACGAATTGATCGACCGTTTCGAACCAGGAGAAGTCGACCTGCTGCCGGCGCTCGCCGCTCCCTTGCCGATCACCATCATTGCCGAGATGCTCGGCGTGCCGGTCGACATGGGGCCGCAGCTGCTCGACTGGTCGCATCGGATGGTCGCCATGTACATGCACGGCCGCACCCGAGAGACCGAAGAGACGGCCAATCGCGCGGCGCGGGACTTTTCGATTTTTTTGCGCGGCTACGTCGCCGAGCGGCGAAAGAGGCCGGGCGAGGATCTTCTGTCGCTGCTGATTGCGGCACAGGAGGACGGCCAGAAACTGTCGGAGGACGAGCTGGTATCCTCGGCCATCCTTTTGCTCAATGCCGGCCATGAGGCAACTGTCCACCAGACCGGCAATGCGGTGCGGTCGATCCTTGCACAAGGCGGCGATCCACGCCGCTTCTTCACCTCGTCGGAAGCAACAGCCGCGACCGTCGAAGAGTGCCTGCGCTTCGACGCGCCGCTGCACATGTTCACGCGCTACGCCTATCAGAAGGTCGAGGCCGGGCCTGGTATCGTCGTCCTGCCGGGCGAGACGATCGGTCTGCTGCTCGGCATGGCCAATCACGACCCGGCGGCCTTTGCCGAGCCCTTCGCCTTCAGGCCGGGCCGCGCCGACCAGAAGAACGTATCGTTCGGCGCCGGCATTCATTTCTGCATCGGCGCGCCGCTCGCCCGGCTCGAATTGCAGGTGTCGTTGAAAACCCTGTTCGACCGGCTACCGCAGCTGCATCTTGCCGAACAGCCGCGCTTGCGCGACACCTATCATTTCCATGGGCTGGAAACGCTCGCCGTGCGCTTTTGAGCATTCGGTCCGGCAGGCTCAGCCGCAGGGGTGATCAAAGCTTGATCACATACTCCTTGCGAGTCGTTTCAAGCACTTCCCAGCTGCCCTTAAAGCCCGGCCTCAGCACGAAGCTGTCGCCTGCCCTGACAGTCCGCGCATCGCCGCCGTCTTCGGCGATCACCGAAACCCCTGACAGGATGTGGCAGAACTCCCACTCATCATATTCGATGCGCCATTTGCCTGGCGTCGCTTCCCAGACGCCGGCATAAAGGCCGCCGTCCTGTTCCTCGACATTCCAGGTGCGGAATTTCGGATCGCCCGAAATCAGGCGATCCGGCGCCGGCGCGCCAAGTTCCGGTTCCACGGTGTCGACGCCGACGGAAAGAAATTTCGGCGGGGTCATGGCGATCAAACCTTGGCGAGAGCCTGTTCCAGATCGGCGACGATGTCGTTGACGTCCTCGATACCGACCGAAAGCCTGACTGTGTCCGGCCCTGCCCCCGCGTTGATCTTCTGCTCGTCGGAAAGCTGGCGATGCGTGGTCGATGCCGGGTGGATGACCAGCGACTTGGTGTCGCCGACATTGGCCAGGTGCGAGAACAATTCGAGCGCTTCGACGAATTTGATGCCCGCCGCATAGCCGCCCTTCAACCCGAAGGTGAACACCGCGCCGGCGCCAAGCGGCGAGTACTTCTTCTGCAGCGCATTGTTCTTGTCGCCGGGCAGGCCGGGATAGGACACCCAGGCGACCTTGGGGTGCTTGGAGAGCCATCCGGCGACCGCCGCCGCATTGTCGCAGTGGCGCTGCATCCTGAGCGGCAACGTCTCCAGGCCAGTCAGGATAAGGAATGCATTGAACGGCGAAATCGCCGCGCCGATATCGCGCAGGCCAAGCACGCGGGCAGCGATGGCGAAGGCGAAATTGCCGAAGGTTTCGTGCAGGACGAGGCCGCCATATTCGGGGCGCGGCTCCGACAGCATCGGGTATTTGCCCGACTTCGACCAGTCGAAGGTGCCGCCGTCGACGATGGCGCCGCCGATGGAATTGCCGTGACCGCCGATGAACTTGGTCAGCGAATGCACGACGATGTCGGCGCCATGTTCGATCGGCCGCAGCAGATAGGGCGAGGCCAGCGTGTTGTCGACGATCAGTGGCAGGCCGTGCTTGCGGGCAACGTCGCCGATCTTCTCGATGTCGACGAAGACGCCGCCCGGATTGGCCAGGCTTTCGATGAAGATTGCCTTGGTCCTGTCGTCGATCTGGCTCTCGAAGCTCGAGATGTCATTGGTGTCGGCCCAGCGCACCTGCCAGCCGAAATTTTTGAAGGCATGACCGAACTGGTTGATCGAGCCGCCGTAAAGCTTTGTCGCTGAAACGAAATTGTCGCCGGGCTGCATCAGATTGTGGAAGACCAGCACCTGCGCGGCATGGCCGGAGGCGACCGCAAGGCCTGCCGTGCCGCCTTCGAGTGCCGCGATGCGCTCTTCCAGCACCGCCTGTGTCGGGTTCATGATGCGGGTGTAGATGTTACCGAACGCCTTCAGCCCGAACAGCGAGGCGGCATGGTCGGCATCGTCGAAGACGAAGGAGGTCGTCTGGTAAATCGGCGTCGCTCGCGCGCCGGTCGCCGGATCCGGCTTGGCGCCGGCATGGACGGCGAGCGTGTTGAAACCGGGCGTGCGGGCCATCGAAAACCTCCTTGGAACCTTCTGAAAAGCGCGCCGCATTGTTGGCGGAGCCCGGCTCCGAATGCAAAGAAGAAAATGCCCTTCCCCGTGATAACGGCGGCGGGGCTGGCGGAAAAATACGGCAGAACTGGAAGATTATTTCTGGCGAACGCCGAAACTCTGGAATCCCGGGCGCATCAGCGGCTTTTTCGACGACAAGACGCCGGAATTGACGCCGGTCCAGCCGATCTCGCCGGACAGCTTGCCGTATTCGATCTTCGGGCAACGGTTCATCACCACCTTGATGCCGGCGGCCTCGGCACGCGCGGCGGCCTCGTCATTGCGCACACCAAGCTGCATCCAGATGACGTTCGGCAGCGGATCGAGCCGCAAGACCTCCTCGACGATGCCCGGCACTGCCACGGAGCCGCGAAAGACGTCGACCATGTCGATTGGCTCTGGAACATCGGCCAGCCTGGCATAGGTCATCCGCCCGAGGATTTCCTTGCCGGCCTGGCCGGGATTGATCGGGAACACCGAAAACCCCTTGCCGAGCAGATATTTCAGCACAAAGTAGCTCGGCCGCACGTCATTGGCCGACGCGCCGACCATGGCGATGGTCTTCACCGAATTAAGGATGCCGGCGATATAGGCGTTGTCGTAGGCGTCGTGGTTCATGCCTCGTCATACAGCGCTTCGGAGTGAGGTGCCAACAGCCGAGCAAGTGGCTTGCAATGGGCCAGAGGGGAACCTCGTCAGCCCGGCAGCGAGATCGTTCCGTCTTCCGCAATCGGAAAGGCCGGATTGTGCGCGACTTCCCAGACATGCCCGTCGGCGTCGGCGAAATAGCCATACCAGCCGCCCCAGAATGCGCGGCCAGCCGGCTTGACGATACGGCCGCCGGCTTTCTCGGCCATCGCCAGCACTGCATCGACCTCGGCGTCGGAGCGGGTGTTGTAGGCGAGATAGACGGCCGACGGCGCCTTGGAGAAGGTAACGCCCGAGTCCTCTTCGGCGCTTTGCCGCGGGAACAGGCCGAGAATGGCGCCGCCCATCTGGAAGAAGGCAACGCCCTCGGTGATCCCGACATGGCGCGTCAGGCCCATCGCCTCGTAGAAGCGCACGGCGCGGTCGAGATCGTCCGTGGCGATGGTGATGATGGAGACGCGCGGTTCCATATCCGCCTCCTATTCCTCCGGCCATTCCGGCTTGCGCTTGCCGATGAAGGCGCCGATGCCCTCTTCCGCATCGCGCGCCAGCATGTTCTCGACCATGACGCGCCCGGTGTAATCATAGGCCTCGGCCAGCCCCATCTCGGCCTGCTCATAAAACGCTTCCTTGCCGATCTTGACGACCAAGGACGATTTGGAGGCAATGGTTTGCGCGTATTTGGTGACGATTTGATTCAGATATTCGCGCGGCACGACGCGGTTGACCAAGCCGAATTCCTTGGCGGTTGCCGCATCGATCGTCTCGCCGGTCAAAAGCATCTCCATGGCGTGCTTGCGCGAGACGTTGCGCGACAGCGCCACCATCGGCGTCGAGCAGAACAGGCCGATATTGACGCCAGGCGTGCAGAAGGTCGCCTCGTGTGAGGCGATGGCGAGGTCGCAGCTGGCGACCAGCTGCAATCCGGCCGCTGTCGCCAAGCCATCGACTTCGGCGATCACCGGCTTAGGATGGCGAACGATCGCCTGCATCAGGGAAGCGCAGGCGGAAAACGTCTTTTCGAAGAAGGCCCTGCCGCGATCGGCATCGTCGCGGTGCGCGCTCAACTCCTTGAGGTCGTGCCCGGCGCAGAACACTTTGCCGGTCGCCCCAAGCACGATGACGCGGACGGATTTGTCGGCCTTGGCGCGGTCGAGTTCCGCCGTCAGCGCCGCCATCGTTGCAAGCGAAAGAGCGTTGGCCGGCGGATTGGCGAGCGTCAGGCGCAGCACGCCGTTGTCCAGCCTGGAGACGACCGGCCCTTCGGCAACGGCAGGCTTGATGGCGACGATTTCGGCCATGATCGTTCCTCTGCGATTCCGGATCGGTGATGAACTACTCTAGTATGCCGTCTCGCTTCGTCCAACTCCCTCGTCCGCTTCTGTCGTAAGCAGATGAGTTGTCCGGATTAGGTAGCACATGAGTTGTCCGGTTTTATCGCCAGCCAAAGGGAGGCTGGGGATGAGACGGACGGCATGGCTACAG